>JBIJCD010000104.1:0-9510 GCA_044344895.1 Pirellulales bacterium
ACGCCGCCCTGCCTGCGGCTGGGCGGCGCGGCCAACCGGATCGCTCGCGACGCGGCGGTCGAGCGCGGCGCCGCGGCCTTGCGGGCGGGACGGATCGGGGCGATCCTCGTCGCCGGCGGCCAGGGCACGCGCCTCGGGTGCCAGGGGCCGAAGGGGCTCTACCGCGTCGGCCCCGTCTCCGGAGCGAGCCTGTTCGAGATCCTCTTCGGCAAGCTCGTCGCCGTGCGCCGCCGCTACGGCCGCGACGTGCCGCTGGCGATCATGACCAGTTCAGCCACCGACACCGAGACGCGGGCCTTTCTCCACGAGCATGCCTGCTGCGGACTCGACCCCGCCAAGGTCTTCGTCTTCCGGCAACACGACCTGCCCGCGATCGACGCGGCCACGGGCCGGCTGCTCCTCGACGGCCCCGGCCATCTCGCGCTTGCGCCCGATGGCCACGGCGGCATGCTCGTGGCGCTGGCCGAATCGGGCGGCCTCGACTGGTTCACCGCGCAGGGCGCGGAGCACGTCGCCAGCTTTCAGGTCGACAATCCACTGGCGCTGCCGCTGGCGGCGGAATTCCTCGGCTACCACCTGCTCTCGGAGGCCGATCTCTCCACGCAGGTCGTGGAGAAGCGGGAGCCGGGTGAACGGGTCGGCGTGGTGGTCGAGTCGGCCGGGAGGCACACGATCGTCGAATACAGCGACCTGCCGGCGACGGCGGCCGCCGAGCGGCTGCCCGATGGGCGGCTGCGGTTCCACGCCGGCAGCATCGCCGTCCACTGCTTCACCCGCGAATTTCTCCAGCGGATGGCGGCCCGCGAGGGCTCGCTGCCGCTCCACATGGCCTTCAAGGCGGTGCCGGCCCTCGACGCCGAGGGCGTCCGCCGGGTGCCGACGGCGCCCAACGCCATCAAGTTCGAGCGGTTCATTTTCGACCTGATGCCGCTGGCCGACCGGGTGTGCGTCGTGGAGATCGACCCGCGGGAGGGTTTTGCGCCCCTGAAGAATCCGCCCGGGTCCGCCGCCGACGCCCCCGAGCACGTACACGCGGCGCTGGTGGCCCATGCCCGCCGGCTCCTGGAGCGGGCCGGGATCGCCGCGGCCGACGGCGTCGCCGTCGAACTGGCCGCCGACCGGATCATCGACGAGGCTGACATCGCGATAGGCCTGCCGCCGGGAACGGTCATCAGCGGCCCCACGGTCGTGGGCCGTTGACGGCCCCCGCGGGCCGTCAACCGGGATCGCCGCGGCGGCGGGCCGGCCGGTAGGCTGTCGTTTACCCGCCCCGTTCAGACGCCCGTCAAGGAAACGGTCTCCCATGCTGCATGCGATCGTGATGGCCGGAGGATCCGGCACCCGCTTCTGGCCCGCGAGCCGGGCCGCGCTGCCCAAGCAGCTCCTGCCGCTGGCGGGCGACACGACGCTGCTCGAAGACACCGTGGCCAGGCTCGGCGGACTCGTGCCACCGGACCGGGTGCTCGTGGTCACCGCCGGCCGGCTGCTCGACGCGGTACGGCGACAGCTGCCCATGCTGCCGGAGTCGGCGATCGTCGGTGAGCCGTGCAAGCGCGACACCGCCCCATGCATCGGTCTGGCGGCGCTGCTCGTCTCCCGGTGCGATCCCGACGCCATCATGGCCGTGATGCCCTCCGACCATGTGATCCAGCCGGCGGCACGGTTCCGCGAGGCCATCCGCCAAGCGGCCGCTCTCGTCGAGGAGACCCCCGGTCGGCTCGTCACCTTCGGCATCAAGCCGACCTATCCGGCGGAGTGCTTCGGCTACATCCAGCAGGGGCGGCGGATCGAGGGCCCGCGGCGGGAGGGTGCCACCGAGCCCGACGCGCCCGTGCACGCCGTGGCACGCTTCCGTGAGAAGCCCCCCGCCGCCGTGGCAGAGGAATACCTGCGGGCGGGCGACTGCCTCTGGAACGCCGGCATCTTCGTCTGGAAGGCATCCACGATCCTCGCGGCGCTCGCCGAGCGGCAGCCCGACTGCCTCGCCCACCTGCGAACGATCGCAGCCGCCTGGGACACGCCCGACCGCGAGCGGGTGTTCGCGCAGGAGTTCGCGGCCATCAAGGGGATCTCCATCGACTACGCGGTGCTCGAGCAGGCCCGCGACGTGGTCGTGATCGAGGCGCCCTTCTCCTGGGACGACCTGGGCGGCTGGTCGGCGGTCGCCCGGCAGCGGGGTGCCGATGCGGAGGGCAACACCGTCGTCGGCAGGCACCTGGGCATCGATTCGACGCGGACGATCGTGCATGCGTCCGACGGCCACTTGGTCGTCACGATGGGCCTCGAGGATATGCTGGTGGTGCATACCCCCGACGCCACGCTGGTGGCCCGGCGGGAGCACGAGGAGGCGGTGCGGCGGGTCGTGGCGGAACTCGAAAAACGGGGCTGGACCGAATTCCTGTGAGCCGAATCCCCTTGCACAGACCATCCAGCCGACCGCTTCGGACGCCGTTCGTCGACGGCGGGCTGCGGGCGGTCGTGACGCTCGTGTGCTGCGGCGTCCTTGCGCCAGGAACGGTCTGGTCCGAAGCGCAGCCGCCAGCCACCGATGACCGCCCGGCTGCGGCCGACGCGGCGGATGCACCGTGGCTGGAGGCAATGCGCCGGTCGGCCGACGCCCTGCGCTGGTCCGACGAACTCATCCGGCACGATTGGCGGCTGCAGCACAGGCCAGGCTCGGCGGCCTGCCGCATTCTCGACGCCGGCGACCGCGTGGTGCGGGAGGGCTCGCGCGAGGAGTGCCTCGAGACGCTGGCGGCCCTCGAGCAGGAGGGCCGGGTGGCCGCTGTCCGCGGTCCCACGGTGATTGTGCTGCACGGCCTCGGCGAGGGCCGCCGGTCGATGCAGCCGCTCGTCGACCACCTCCGCCGACAACTCGACGCCACGGTCATCTCGTTCGGGTACGCGAGCACGAGCACCGGCCTCGACGATCACGGCCGATCGCTCGCCTCGGTGATCGACCATCTGCCCGCGGAAGAGCCGATCAGCTTCGTGGGGCATAGCCTCGGCAACCTCGTCGTGCGGCGGTGGATGGGGCTGGCGGCGGCGGACGACCTGGCCCGCGTGGGGCGGATGGTGATGCTTGGCCCGCCGAACCAGGGGTCCGAACTCGCGCAACGGGTGGCGAGGATCGGCGCCCTCGCAGCGCTTTCAAACGGCGCTGCCCGCGAGCTGGTCCTCGACTGGAACCGGATCTCCCGGGATCTGGCCGTGCCCTCCTGCCCGTTCGGCATCGTCGCCGGGGGCAAGGGGGATGACCGGGGATACAGCAGCCTGCTCACCGGCGACGACGACGCCGTGGTTCGGGTCGACGAGACACGGCTCGACGGCGCCGACGACTTCCTGCTGCTGCCGGTGCACCACGCCGCGATGATGCGGCACCCCGTGGTGCAGCAGGCCACGGCCGACTTTCTCAGGACCGGCCGGTTCCCTGCCGCCCGCTGACGCCGCGCCGCACGACCATGACCGACGCTCCACGCCCAGCCGCCGTCTCGGCCAGCCCGATCCCCGCGGGCCGGGTCGCCGGCGTCGACTACGGCCGCAAGCGGATCGGCATCGCCGTCTGCGACGCCCTCCGCATCCTCGCCAGCCCGCTATGCGTGCGGCACACGACGGGCGATGCTCCCGCCGACGCGGCCTTCTTCCGCAAGCTGGCAGCCGACGAGGGGATCGTCGGCTTCGTCGTCGGCCTGCCGGTGCACGCGGATGGCACCGACAGCCGCATGTCGGTCGAGGTCGAACGGTTCGGCGGCTGGCTGACCGCCCAGACGGGCCTGCCGGTCGTCTTTCACGACGAGCGTTACAGCTCCCGGGAGGCGACCGGCCTGCTGGCGGGATCGGGGCTCTCGCGGGGCCGGAAGAAGGAACGGACGGACGCGATCGCCGCCCAGGTCGTGCTCGCATCGTGGCTCGACGCTCAGGCGCACGGTGGCGGATCCGGGCGGCCGGGGGCGCTCGACGCATGACTTACCCCGGCGAAGCGACACCGACCGGCTCCGAGCATCGTGCCCCGGCCACGCGACTCGTCGTCGGCTGCGGCTACCTCGGCACCGAGGTGGCCCGCGGCTGGCTCGCCACCGGCGACCGGGTGCTGGCCGTCACCCGCAGCCCCGCGCGGGCCGAATCGCTCGCGGCCACCGGCATCCGCCCCGTCGTCTGCGACGTCACCGGCCACGCCGGACCGCCGCCACGGGAGGCCCTCGCCGCCCTGCCGGCGATCGACACCGTCTTCTGGGCCGTGGGCTTCGACCGCACCAGCGGCACGACGCACCGCGACGTGCACGTGGGCGGCCTGGCGGCCCTGCTCGACGCGATCGCGGGCGGGCCGCGGGTGATCCTGTCGAGTTCCACCGGCGTCTGGGGCGACGAGGGCGGTGGGACTGTCACGGAGCAGACGCCCGTCAACCCGGCGCGGGAGGCAGGCCGCGTGCTCGTCGAGGCGGAGTCACTGCTGCGATCGCATCCGCGGGGGCCGGGCGTGGCGTTGCGGTTCGCCGGCCTCTATGGGCCGGGCCGGCTGCCGCGGCTCGACGATCTCCGGGCGGGCCGACCGATCGCGGCCGATCCGGACAGCTGGCTCAACCTCATCCACGTCGACGACGCGGCCGCCGTCGTCCGCGCCGTCGCAGCGGCCGCGTCGCCACGGCCGCTGTACGTGGTCTCCGACGGCCGTCCGATCCTCCGTCGCGACTGGTACGGCCACCTGGCCACCATCACGCACAGTCCGCCGCCCGTCTGGGATGCCGCCGCACCCCGCAGCCGCGGCGCCGACAAACGGGTCGATCCTGCCCTGCTCTTCCGCGATCTGCCCGTCGTGCTGACCCACCCCGAGCCGCTTCGCGGGCTCGAGGCCGTCCTGCGGGGCGGGCGCCGCTGATCTCCCGTGACACGATCTGTCCGTGCGCGACCGGAGGGGCGGCGACCGGCGGCTACTGCAGCACCGGGACGGGCACGGGCGCCGGCCGCGGAGCCTCAACCGGCCGGATCGTGCGGGCCAGCCCCGCTGCACCGCCGGCCAGGGAATTGAGGTAGTCGGAAGTCACGTTCATCGCCTCGTCGAAGTAGAAGTCGCGTTTGACGACGGGCCGCCGCTGGGCGTCCATCTCCTGCTCGAGCTTCTTCTCCTCGTCGTCGGCGGCCTTGCCCTCGTTCCACTGCTGCTCGAACTCAGACTCGACGAGCGAGATCGTCTTCTCATTCTTCCGCTTCTGGTACTGCGCGATGTCGTCCTGGAGCTTGCGGAATTCCTCGTTTCGCGACACTCGGGCCATCGACCGCTCCTGCAGCGCCTTGACCACGTCGTCCGTGACCCGGCCGCTGCCCTGGAACGCCGCGGCCGGCACCTTGTCGAAGGGAATGGCGTGATCGAGGTCCGACTCGCCCACCGGCAGGTGCGTGGTGATGCTCGGCAATTCCACGTCGCTCTTCACGCCCTCCAGCTGGGTGCTGGCGCCGAGCGGACGGTAGAACTGCTGCATCGTGATCTTGATCGCCCCCAGCGACGGGGCGTTGGGCAGCCGCTGGAACAGCTGCCGGCCGAGATCGAGCAGGCTCTGGACGGTGCCCTTGCCATGCGTCGTCTTGTCGCCGATCACCAGACCGCGACGGTAGTCCTGGATGGCGCCGGCCACGATCTCGCTGGCGCTGGCGCTGAACTTGTTGGTGAGCACCACGAACGGCCCGTCCCAGGAGACGCCCGGATCGACGTCGTCGTACTGCTGCACCCGCTTGTCGGCATCCTTGATCTGCACCACCGGGCCGGTGTCGATGAACAGGCCGGTCAGGGAGATCGATTCGGGCAGCGAGCCGCCGCCGTTGTTCCGCAGATCGAGCACTACGCAGTCGACGCCCTTTTGCTTGAATTCGTCGAGCAGCCGCTTCGTGTCGCGGGTGCTGCTCTTGTAATCGGCCTGCCCCTGCCGGGCGCCGTCCATGTCCATGTAGAAGCTGGGGAGGTTGATCACGCCGATCCGCCACGGGCTGCCGTCGGGCTTCTTTCCCTGCTCGATCACCTCACCCCGCGCCTCGGCGTCCTTGAGTTCGATCTTCGCCCGGGTGATGTCGTAGACCTTGGGCACGGTCTCGCCGACGGGGATCACCTTGAGCCGCACGATCGTGCCACGCTTGCCGCGGATGAGCTTCACCACCTCGTTGAGATTCATGTCGACGACGTCGACGATCTCGCCGTCGACGCCCTGGCCGACTCCCACGACCCGGTCCTTCTTCTTGAGGCGGCCGTCGCGGTCGGCGGCCCCGCCCGGCGTGAGCTCCATGATCGTGGTGTAGCCGTCCTCACCCTTGAGCTGGGCACCGATGCCGTCGAGCTGCAGCCGCATGCCGATGGCGAAATTCTCCTGCGTACCGGGTGACATGAAACTGGTGTGCGGGTCGAGGCTGCTGGTCAGGGCGGTGAGATACATCTCCAGCAGCTCGTCGGCGGTCATCTGGTGCATCCGCTTGGCGAAGCTGCGGTAGCGGCGCTGCAGCTTGTCCTTGGCCTCCTCCGGCGGCGTCTTCTCCATCTTCTGCACGAGGAGGTCGTACTTGATCCTCTTGCGCCAGTTGTCCTCCGCCTCCGCCTCGCTCTTGGCCCAGGTGGTGGCGTCACGATCGGTGACGATCGTCTCCTGCTTCGTGAAATCTTGCGGTCCGGCCACCAGCTTCTCGATCAGGGGCAACCGCTGGTCCACCCGCTCCAGAAAGCGGTTGAAAACCTCGTAGGCGAAGCTGACGTCGCCACGCTTCACCAGATCGTCGAGCGAGTCGCGCTTCTGGGCGAAGGCGTCGATATCGCTCTGCAGGAAGTGCAGCTTCCAGGGATCGAGACCCTCGAGGAAGATCTTGAACCAGCGCTGCGCGATCTGGTCGTCGATCGGCCGGCGCAGGAAGTGCTCCCGCTCCAGGTAGCTGCGGACGGCCAGCGTGATCTGACGGTCGTTGGGCCCCGGCTTCGCGCCGGCGGCGGGTGCGGTGTTGGCCGCGGACGCGGCGGGCGCGGTGACGGCCGTGGGCGGCTGCTCCGAGTGGCCCGGAAGCATGGCGGCGCAGGCTATGAACAGCCCGCCGAGCAGCACGGCCGCGGCCTGGGCCCGCGGGATCACCCGGCCGGACGGGAGGAGGAACCGGGGGCCGGCCTGATGGGGGCGGATGCCGTTCACGTGCGCTGACTCCTTTCGACAGGACATGCCGAGACTCTTCCTTATTCTGACGAATCGACCTGTTCCTGGCGAGGTCTGGTTTGGCCGCGGGAAATTCCCGGTCGCCTCGCCATTCCCGCTGGCTGACAGCGCGACTCAGGTCCACGCCGCGGCGGCCACGGCGGAAGCGCGGTCGACCACGGCCCGGGCCACCAGCGGATCGGCGCCGAGCCGACGCGTCTGCACCCATTCGATCCCGGGATGGCGACGACGAGCCTCCTCGACCGCGGCAGTCACCTGTTCTTCTACGTGACCGCGAAACAGGAGGTGCGGCTGAACGATCACCCGGCGCACCGGCCGTGCGCCACCAGGGGTCGTCGCGGCGGCGCCGATCGCCTCCGCGAGCGTGGGGCGGGCCGCCGCGACGAATCCCAGCTCCAGCCGCCCGACGCCGTCCGCGGCATCGTCCGCCGGCCCGAGCACCGCCGCGGCGAACTCCTGCAGCTGGGCCGGCGCGGAGGGATCGCTCGCCCCGCGGCCCACGAGGAGCAGCACCGTTTCCTCCGCCGGGACCGGTGGCAACCCGGCCGTTGCTTCACGACGACGCATCCGCGACAGCGACACCAGCGCCGGATGACAGCCGAGGGCCGCGGCCTGCCTGACGACGAGCCCGGCCCGTGCGGCTCCCTCCCGCACCGCCTCCGGCACGTCCCGCCGGGCATGCCCCGCGGTGAAGAGCAGGAGCGGCGCCGCCACCACCTCGCTGCAGCCACGGTCCGCCAGCCGCTGGAGCGCGTCGGCGATGGTCGGCCCGATC
Organism: Pirellulales bacterium; assembly: GCA_044344895.1. GTDB lineage: Bacteria > Planctomycetota > Planctomycetia > Pirellulales > UBA1268 > CAMCQY01. The sequence goes on from JBIJCD010000104.1 coordinate 7,954, forward strand.
ACCTCGAGGAAGCCGGCCTCGATGGCCACTCCCGGCAGCATCCCGCCCACGAGGCCGGCGACCGCGCGCGTCTCGTCGGCGCCGACGGGATCGGCGGTGCCATGCCCGACCACCGCCAAGCCGACGGACGGCACCCGCCGGTCGAACAGCCGGCGCACGGCCGCGGGAATCCAGCGGTGCTGGCGCCAGAGCGGCGAGGCCGGCTGCACGGGAACCACCTGTGGGGCCGCGGTGTCGGGAGGAGGTGCCATAGCCGCGCTGCGATGCCGGGATCGCTCCGGCCGGAACCTTTCCAGCGCGACGGACGCCCCTTTATAGTGGATCTGCCCGCCTCCGCACGCCCCGCCCGCGAGTTCCGTCCGTGTCGAGCGATCCGGTCCCCATGTCCGCAGGCCAGCTCGGCTCCGCCGCGCTCGTGATGCGGATCGCGGGCCGCCCCGGCCCGACGTTCGTGCTGCGGCCCGACTGCGACAACACGCTCGGCCGCTCGCCCGAGGCGACGATCGTCGTCGCCGACAGGCTGGCCAGTCGCATCCACGCGGCGGTGCGGTTCTCCCGGGACGAGGGGGCCTGGGTGCTGGAGGATCTCGGCAGCCGCAACGGCACGGAGCTGGACGGCGCCGACGTCACCTCGGCCGTGATCGCCGATGGAGCGGTGATCCGCGTGGGGACCTCCGAGCTCGTGTTTCGGCTCCAGCCGGAGCCCGTGCGGCCGCAGCAGCCGATCGACCACGACCAGTTCATCCGCTGCGGCCCGGTGTCGGAACTCGAAGGGAGCGTGCTCCGCCGCACCGCCAGCGGCTCGAGCGACGACGTCCGCAGGCCGCTGCTGCTCTACCAGGCGAGCGTCCGTCTGCTGGCCGCGCGAAGCACCCGCGAGGTGATCGAGGCCGCCCTGGCCCTCGCCGCCGAGCACACCGGTGGCACCGGCGTCGGATGGTTTCGGGTCGCGCCGCCCGATCGGCTGGAGCCGGTGTGCGTGGTCCCGCCTGGCAGCGCCGTCGCCACGCTCGATCCGACTTCGGCCCGGCTGGTCGCGGTCGAGGGGCAGGCCGTCTGGATCGCCGCGGCCCAGCCGGCGTCCGACATCGAAATCGCCTGCGTGCCGATCATGGAGGCCGGCCGCCCGCACGCGGCGCTGGCCGCCGCGGCGGCGCCGGGAGGGATCAGGCCCATCGACTTCGACTTTCTGGTAGCCCTGGCCAGCCTGGCCTCGGCCGCCTGCTCCGGCCGTGCCGGCCCACCGGCCGCCACCCAGCCCGCCGACCTGGGCTCGCAGCTGACCGTCGACCTCGAGTCGGTGCTGCTGGCCGAGGCTGCCGCCGCCGGCGAGGAGGATTCGGCCGCCGCGACGGCCATCCTGACCGCGGCAGCCGCTGTGCAGGCGGCGGAGTTCGACGACGCGACCCTGTGGCACTTCGTTCTGGCCGAGTCGCAGGCCCCTGAGTCGGCGTCGCCGATCGGCTCGGCCGTGGCGGAGACCGGCACGCTGCGACTGGCCGAGTGGCAGCGGATGCTGGTCGTCGAAGCGCTCCGCCGCGCGGGCGGCAGCCTGCC
>JBIJCD010000008.1:0-23689 GCA_044344895.1 Pirellulales bacterium
TGGCCGGTCGGATGATGGGCTGGGAATGGCCGGCTGCGATCACGTTTGGCGGTGCCGTCTCGGTCGCCAGCACGGTGGTGCTCGTCCGCGTGCTGTCCGACAACGGCGATCTCCACACGCGGGCCGGCCACATCGCCGTGGGCTGGCTCGTCGTGGAGGACCTGCTGACGGTGGTGGCGTTGGTGATGCTGCCTGCGGTCGCAGGCGGCGGGCCGGCGACGCCGGGCGGCATCGCGCTGGCCGTCGCCGTGGCCGTCGCCAAGATGCTGGCCCTCGTCGTGCTGACGGTCGTCGGCGGCGGCCGGGTCATCCCCTGGGTGATGGAAAGAGTCGCGGCCACCCGGTCGCGGGAGCTTTTCACGCTGGCGGTGCTCGTCATGGCGCTGGGCATCGCCGTCGGCTCGGCGAGGGTGTTTGGCGTCTCGATGGCCCTGGGCGCCTTCCTGGCCGGCATGGTCGTGGGCCGCAGCGAATTCGGTCTGCGGGCGGCCTCCGACGCCCTGCCGATGCGGGACGCCTTCGCCGTGCTCTTCTTCGTGTCGGTCGGCATGCTCTTCGACCCTTTCGCCGCCGTACGATCGCCCGTGGCGATCGCGCTGGCTCTGGCGATCGTGCTCATCGCGAAGCCCGTCGCCGCTCTCGTCATCGTGCTCGGTCTCGGCTACCCGTCGCGGGTCGCGCTGCCGGTGGCGGTGGCGCTGGCGCAGATCGGTGAATTCTCCTTCATCCTCGCGGCGGTGGGCGGTCAGTTGGGCGTGATGCCGGCCGACGCCGTCAACACGCTCGTCGCGACGGCGATCGTGTCGATCACGCTCAATCCGCTTCTTTATCGCTCGCTCCACATCTGGCAGCGGTGGCTTGCGCAGCGGTGGCCGAGTGCCGTCGAGCCTGGGGAGGAGAGCCCGGTCGACGGGCTCGCGTCTGCGCAGCGGGCGATCGTGGTGGGCTACGGACCGGTGGGCCAGACCGTCACGGAGCTTCTGCTTGACAACCAGATCGAGCCCACCGTGATCGAGCTGAACCTCGACACGGTGCGGCGGCTGCTGGTCTTCGACGTACGGGCCATCTACGGCGACGCCAGCCGGCCGGACGTGCTCGGCCAGGCCGGAGTGTCGCAGGCGTCGTACTTGATTCTGACGTCGGCGGCGGGTGGTCTCGATGAGGAAGTGATCCGCCGGGCGAAGGAACTCAATCCCGGCATCCATGTCCTTGCCAGGACGCAATACATTCACCAGCTGTCGAAGCTGCAGCGTGCCGGGGCGGAAGACGTGTTCGCCGCTGAGGGTGAGGTGGCCCTGGCTTTTGCCATGCGGATCCTGGAACGGCTGGGCGCCACGGGCGAACAGATCGAACGTGAGCGGCAGCGCGTGGAAGCGATGTTTCGCAAAGGCTGATGCGGGCGGGAGTGGGGGGCACGTTTGGGGAAACTCAGCATGAATGACGCGATCCTGCATCTCGGGCGGCATCTGCGGCTGGATGACAATCCCCTGCTCGTCTCCGCGGCGGCGGCCCGCGATCGTCTGCTGCCGGTCTACGCCCTCGATCCCTCGGTCCCTCAGGGACCGCACCAGCGGGCGTTTCTCCTCGCCTCGCTGGCCGACCTGCAGGCGTCGCTGCGGCTGCTGGGCTCCGACCTGCTGCTGCTGCACGAACCGCCGCCCGCGGATGCACGCGAGCGATACGTGTCGCCGCTCCGCATGATCGACGACGCCGATCTGCCGTTCGGCCGCGGGGCGATGCCGCGGACGTACACGCCGTTTCGACAAAGCATCGAGGCGGCCGGCGTTCGGGCCACGCCACCGCTCGCCGCCCCCGACCGGCTGCCGCCGCTCCCCGCGGGCGTGACGTGCCGCACGATCGAGCCGGGCCAGATGCCACTCGTCACCGCGGGCGGCGCTTCAGCGGCACACCGTCATTGGCGGCAGTACCGCGACCGCCGGCTCCCCGATACCTACAAAGACACCCGCAACGGCCTGCTGGGGAGCGACTTCTCCAGCCGGCTCTCGCCGTGGCTGGCGTGGGGATGCATCTCTCCTCGCCGCGTGGCGCACGAGCTGGCGGCGTACGAGGCGGCCCACGGCGCCAACGACGGCACGTACTGGCTGTGGTTCGAGCTTTTGTGGCGGGATTTCTTTTCGCTGCGAGCAGATCACGCGCGGGGCGACGCGGTCGCGATCGACCCGGTCGACCCGCGGTGGCGGGCCTTGGAGACGGCGCAGCTTGGCCACCCGTTCGTGGATGCAGGGATGCGTGAGCTCAATGCGACTGGTTTCCTCAGCAATCGAATGCGACAGATCGTCGCCAGCTACTGCATCCACGATCTCGGCTGGCCGTGGTGGGTTGGCGAGGCATACTTCGCCCGCCAGTTGGTCGACTACGATCCCGCCTCGAACGTCGGCAACTGGCGGTACATCGCCGGGACGGGCGCGGATCCTCGTGGCGGGCGGCATTTCAACGTCGAGAAGCAGCGGGAGACGTACGATGCCGACGATGCCTATACGCGGTTCTGGGGGGGACGCTGACGGATCCCCTGCGGCGGTCGCGCTCGTCAGGAGCGGGACAGCGGTGCCGAGCGGTGTGACCGCGCAGGTGTCGTCAGAACCGCCCGCCGGGCGGGGCGGCAGGGGGAGTGGCCGGTGTGGGGTTGGTCGCGGAACGTGGCCTCGCTTCCGCGGGCGAATCCTGCGGTCTGGCCGCGATCGCCCGCGACGCCAATGCCCGCACGACCGGGTCGGAATCGGTGACTGCCCGGCGGAGTGCCGCCAGCGCCGGCTCATCACGCTTGCCGCCGAGGGCCGCGCAGGCCCGTCGTCGGACGACGGGATCCCGGTCCTGTGCAAGGCAGCGGCCGAGGGCCGTGAGGGCCTCGGCGTCGGCCCGGGTGCCGCAGACCTGGCAGGCGACGATCCGTACGCGGCTGTCAGGATCCTGGAGCGCCCCCGTGCAGATGGCGCTGGCCGCGGGGGTATCGAAGCTACCCGCGAGGCTGACGATCCGGCAGCGGCCGAGCGGGTCATGCTCGGCGAGGATCACGGCGATGAGGCCTTCGGTGAATCGCGACTGCGCGGCTGCGTCGCTTCCCCGTGCCGCGCGGGCCTCGCTGGCCAGCCGTTGGAACCGCGCGGCATCGGGCCCGGTGGCGGGGTACAGGTCGAAGAGATTTTCTTCCGCTACCGGCGCCTTCGGGCTGGGCAACTGCTCGGGTATCCGCGGCTGCGTGGCCGGAGCCGGCTGCGGCATGTCGCCGCCGGAGCCGGGTGGCGATTCTTCCCTGGCCCCGGGCACGATCGACCGGGGCGGTGGTCCTGGCGTCACGGCTGCGGGACTGAGCGATCCCGTGGAGACGATCGAGTCGGGCCACCGTCGCCACTGCGTCTGGTAATAGCCGAAATGGGATGGCCGCACCGGGCAATGCGCGGAGCAGATCCCGTCACGACACTGCGGCGTGTGGGAGGTTCCGGGGGCCGTCGGTGGTGCAGCCATGACCGCGCGCGGCGGCGGTAACCCGAGCCAGGTTGCCACGGCGATCAGGAGGTATCCCGAACCGCGGAAGTGCAATCGCATGCGCGCCACGCCGGACCTTGGGAGGATGGAGCGCGAGAAGGTAGTCGGGGGGGGGCTCCCGCTCCACGGCAAAATAGGCCGCAAACCTGCCTGGAGCCGGGAGAATGCCGCCGCATGCACTCTTGCCGCCGCCGGACCGTGGTCCGAGCGCGGGCGGCCCCGGCGGCTTTGAAAATGGCGAAAAGACGCGGTCTAGAACTGGTATTCCAGGCCGAGATTCAGGCCTTGCGCCCAGAAGTCACTGGTCCGCTGCACGAAGGAAGGCTGTGGTGGCCCGACCAGCGTGCCCGGCGGAAACTGCGACGAATTCACCCGTCGATCGATCTGTGCGGCGGCCCGACCGACCGTCGACCACCACAAAAATGTATAGCCGACCGAGGCCCGACACTGTGCCCAAAGCGCGTAGTCGAGCGAAATCCCCAACTCCCCCACGGCGGCGAACAGGGCCGACGTGTGAGAGCCGGCGTTGGTCGGCTGGGCGAGCACGCCTCCGGCGCTGGTGACTACTCCGTCGGTGGTGGTCGATCCCGAGATGTCGGTGTCGAAGATGCTGGCACCCATGGCCACCTTGCCGAGCACCTGGAGCGACATCCGCCGGTGCCACCAGCGCTCGATGATGCCAAGCTCTCCACCGTGGAACTGCGTGGAAGCATCGAAAAGATCACGCCCGACGGCGGTGGTGATCGGCAGGCCGGAGGGTGTGGCCGAAGAGATCACCGCCGTCTGGGTCACGCTGACGGAGTCGTCGAGTTCGAGGAAGCGGTAGCCACCGACCAGCCAACGGCGGTGAAAGAGATCGCAGTCGATCGATCGGCGGAGCAGCACGTCGACGCCGAGAAATGTGGTCGACTGCGCTGCGGAGATCGTCTGCGAGAGGAGCGCGGGGTCGATCGGCAGCGTCTGCGGGGGCGGCACCAGCACCGCCGCCTCGGCGCCGGTCACCGCGTCGATGTATGGCCGCGCGAGCAGCCGTGAGCCGCCCTGATTTCCGAACGTGCCCTGCGTCTGATCCTCGGCCAGTTCGAAGAAGCTCGCCTCGACGCCGTCGTGCTGCGTGGGGTCGAACCAGTAGCCGAGCGTCACGCGGCCGCCGGGCTGCATGGTGCCGGGCGCCCAGCCGCCGCCAAACAGCGTGCTGGTCGCCGGCTGTCCGATCACTCCGGCCTGCGCCGCGGGGGTGCCCGCCGGGCTGGCGGTCACCAGCGCCGGCAGAGATTTCCCCGACGTGGCCCACAGCAGGAGTTCCCCGGAGATCCAGACGCGGCCGAGGAATTCCGATCGAAACACACGCGTATGGTCGCGAGAGCACCAGCAGTGGTCGGAGCGGTGGTAGGCGTACTCGCCGGGCCCCATCCAGGCCGGGTCCACCAGTTCGCGATCGCACGGTGACGGACCGACTGGCTCTTGGAACCAGGTGAGCCGGGCCAGCGGGTCGGCCACTTCGAAGGGAGGGGCCCGCTTGGGATCCACGCCGGCGCGGGGTCGCAGTTCCTCGATGGGCACCGCGGCCGAGGGGAGCAGGGATGCGACGGCGGAGCGTTCGACCGGCCGCGGCGGCTCCTCGTCGAGCGAGGCGGGATAGCCGAGCGGGTCGGCGGCGGGCGCAGCGGCGGACGCCACCGCCAGAAGCAGCCATCCACTCGCCCGCACGATCCACCAGCGTGGCCTGTTCATGCCGCCGCCCCATGAGCGCGATGATCGATTGCAGCCGGCACGCGGGCGGCACTTGTCCACCCTATGACCATTCCCGCACATCCTGTGGCAATCTGTATCAGTGGTATCGGTTCCCGGGATCCTGCCGCCTGAAACCGTTTTCTATGGCGAAATCACGCAAGGCCCCCAGCTTTCCCAGGAGCCAGAATCGCTAAAGATCGCGCGGTCTGTTCGTCGATCTTCACACGGAGTTTTGCGGCCGGATGCGACCGCGAACGACGGGCATTGTCCCGTGCAGGACTGTTTCTCCAGGGGGGCCTGGATTGATCAGTCATGGTGCAGCGGTCCGCCGCCGTTTCCCATCCCGCGCCCCGGCAGCCCGCCAGGGCGGTGCACTGCTTCGTGCTCCTGGCGCTCGTCGCCGGTGCGGCGGCGGGCTGCACCCGCGGCCGCTACTACCTGCAGGCCGATCGCGAGGTGAGCACGCTCCTGGCCGAGAAATCCTGCGACCCGCGCTGGAAACTACCCGCCAACTACACCGTGCGGCAGGACGAGCGGAGCCGGTTCTACGATCAGTACAGCCAGATCTTCCCACCGATGCCGCCCGACGACCCGACGTCGCATCGCTACATGCATTGTGTCGACGGCAAGAAGGGCTGGCCACGGTGGCACAACCACGGTGATCGCACCGATCTCGAGAACGGCGACTGGCGGCAGCGGATCGGCGAGGTCGTGGAACTCACGGATTCGGGTGCCATCAAACTGTCGCTGGAATCGGCGGTGCGGCTGGCCTACCTGAATTCCCTCGACTGGCAGGACCAGCTGGAGACGCTCTACCTCTCGGCGATCGACGTGAGCACCGAGCGATTCCGGTTCGACGTGCAGTTCTACGGCGGCAATCGCACGTTCTACCGTGACCGCGGACCGCTCAACGTGGCCGGCAGGACGAGCCAGTGGGACACGACGACCAGCCTCGAGGCCCGAAAATACTTCGCCACGGCGGGCACGCTCGTGGTGGGCTTCGTCAACTCGGTCATGTGGCAGCTGGCCGGGCCCGACCGCTACACGAACGTCTCGCTGCTCAACTTCAACCTCGTCCAGCCGCTGCTGCGGCGGGCTGGCCGCTCGATCGCCCTGGAGCCGCTGACGATCGTCGAGCGAGCGCTGCTGGCGAACCTGCGCAGCCTGCAGTTCTTCCGGCAGGGGTTCTTCCTGCAGGTAGTCGCCGGTGGCCAGGCGCCGCCTCAGCTGCAGCGGCGCGGCGGCTTCCTGGGCGGCACCGGCTTCGCCGGCTTCACGGGCACCGGCATCGGTGGCTTCGGAAACCTGGGCGGCGTGTTCTTCGGCGGCAACGGCGTCGGCCTGCAGACCGGTGGAGGCGGCAGCGGCGGTGCCGGGTTCGCCGGTGGCGGTGCCGGCAACATCGGCGGGTTCATCGGCATCCTTCAGCTGCGTCAGCAGATCCGCAACGCCGAGCAGAATCTGGCGGCGCAGCAACGGGCCCTGGCCTTGCTCGACGCCAATCTGGAGGCCGGCACGGTCGATCTCAGTCAGGTCGACCAGTTGCGGCAGAGCGTGGAGACGGGTCGAGCAGGTCTGTTGCAGCAGAAAGTGTCGCTGACCAACCTGCTGGAAAACTACAAGGTGAACGTGCTCTGCCTGCCCGCCAACACTCCCGTGGTGCTGGACGAAACCTTCATCAAGCCTTTCCAGTTCATCAGCCCCGAGGTGCAGGGCCTCCAAAACGACTTCGGTGACTTTCTGGCCGATGCATCGTTCGGCAAGGCCGAGGAGGTCAAGGAGACGGACGATCCCCGGGAGGCTGATCCACCGGCGGCGGGCGGAAACGATCTGGCCCTGCCGCTGCCGGGCAACGACGCCGACGGGACCGGCGTGGAGCGGGAGATCGAGCAGTTCGACCAAGAGCTGGTGCAGAAGAGCATCGGACAGCTGGCCGACCTGCGGCGGCGGGTCGAGTCTCAGGCCGAGGCGATCGACGCTGACCTGGCGCGGGTGGCGACGGCCGCCGCCGGCCGCCTGGCGGGCATGAAGCCGGCTGAACGGGAGGTGTTCACGCGGGAGATGCGGCTGCTGAAGGCCGATCTGGCCGCGCTGACGCAGCGATCCCGCTCCGCCGAGACGGAGATCGAGCGGCTGCAGCAGCAGGTCTCCGCCGACAACCTGCGCGAAACCGCCGACCGGATCGTGCGTCTGGTGACCGATGTGTCGCAAACCGTCGACGAGATGTCGTTGATCCAGGCGCGGGCCCGCGTCGAAGCGATCTCCATCGACGGCGAATCGCTCGATCCCGATGTGGCCCTGGAGATCGCACGGGCCAATCGACTCGATTGGATGAACAATCGGGCGGCACTCGTGGACCAGTGGCGGCTCATCCAGTACAACGCCAACGCGCTGCTCTCGGGACTCGACGTCGTCGTCAACGGCGACATCGGCACGGTGGGCAACAACCCCGCCCGGTTCCGCTCGCCCACCGGGGCGCTCTCGGCCGGCCTGCAGTTCGACGCGCCCCTCACACGGCTCACGGAGCGGAACAACTTCCGCCAGGCGATCCTCGACTACCAGCAGGTCCGCCGGCAGCAGATCCAGTACGAGGATCGCATCCGGCTGGCGCTGCGACAGTCGCTGCGGCAGCTCGATCTCGACCGACAGAACCTCGAGACCCAGCGACGGGCGGTGATCATCGCCATCCGACGGGTCGATCAGACGCGGATGACGCTCAGCCAGCCCGCCGCGCCGCCGCCGCCGGCGGGACCCGACGGGACGATTCCCGTCGTGGATCCTGCGTCACGGCAGCTCGGCCCCACCGCCACGCTCAACCTGATCTTCGCCTTCAATGACCTGCGCAGTTCCCAGGATGCGCTGACGAGCATCTGGATCAATTACTACGCCACCCGGATCGGGCTGGCGCAGCAGCTCGGTGTGATGGAGCTCGACGACGACGGCATCTGGATCGACAAGCCGTTCTCGCAGGCGGAACGGTGCGGCGCCGACGAAGACCCGCTGCCGCCTGCCGTGCCGCAGGAGTGGCTCGACCACCTCGAACAGGTGAAGTCGCCGCCGCCACAGCCGGCCGAGCCGCCCGAAGAGATTCCCGCTCCGGCAGCCCAGCGGCCGGCGGCCGCCGAACCGCTGCCGGCCCCGCCGGCGGCCGGTGGCAGTCGATAGAATACAGGCGACGGCACGCGGCCCGACGGACGCACGCACCATGCTCGAAACACCCATCGCTCCCGCGGCGCCCAGCCGTGCCCCCGCGGCCAATGACGTGGCGGCGATCACCGGCATCCTCGGCGATCCAACGGCGGCATCGGCGCCGGACGAACGGAGGCCGCGGCGCTTTCCCTGGGTCGGTCTGGCGGCGCTGGCCGTGGTGGCCGGTCTCGTGGCCGCGGTGCCCCGGGCGCTGGCTTGGCTGGGCGGCGCATCCTCCACTCCAGCGGTGAAGCTGCTGGGTCACACCGTGGAGCGGGGCGACCTGCTCATCGAGGTGACGGAGGACGGCAGCCTCGTCAGCGACGAGAACATCGACATCGTCTGTCGCGTTGCCGGTGGCGGCACCATCGTGTGGCTGGTCGATGACGGCGCGAGCGTCGCCAAGGGCGACGAACTGGTCGTGCTCGACAGTTCCAAACTGGCGGAGGACGTGACCGCCCAGAAGATCGCCTACGAGAAGGCGCGGGCGGCGAACATCCAAGCCGAGAAGGATTATGCAGCGGCCAGGATCGCGGTCGAGGAGTACACCGAGGGAACCTTCAAGAAGGATCTCCGCAAGGCAGAGTCGGACGTGACCTTCGCCACGGAACGATTGCAGGCCACGCGGAACTCGCTCGAGCATGGCCAGCGGATGTTCCGCAAGGGCTACATCTCCCCGCAGCAGCTCGAGGCCCAGAAGTCGGCGGTGGCTCGGGCGGAGCTCGATCTCGGCACCACCGAAATCGCGCTCGATGTGCTGCAGCGATTCGGTCGGCCGAAGATGGTGACCGAACTGGCGAGCAAACGCGACGCGGCTGAGGCCAAGCGCGACAGTGAGCGGGCGGCGTTGGAACTGGAAAAAGCGAAGCTGGAGCGGCTGACCGCCCAGCTGGAGAAGTGCACGATCCGCGCGCCGAAGGACGGTCTGGTGATCTACGCCAACGAGCGTCGCGACCGCGACAGCGAGATCAAGAACGGTGCGAAAGTGAACGAAGGATCGACGATTCTCAGGCTGCCGGATCTCAGCCGCATGCGGGTCGACGTGGAGGTGCACGAGTCGCGGGTCGACAAGATCCGGATCGGCATGCCGGCCCGAATCCGGGTACAGGAACGGGAATTCACGGGGGCGGTGTCTGCCGTCGCCAACCGGCCGCAGTCCAACTGGATGTCGACGGCCAAGAAATACGTGGTCCAGGTGCGGGTCGACGGTGAGCCGGAGGGCCTGCGCCCTGGGTTCACGGCAGAGGTGGAGATTCGCATTGCGGAGCTGCATGAGGTCATCACGGTGCCGGTGGCCGCCGTGGTGGAGCAGGGCGGGGCCTACTACTGCGGCGTGCGGGATCGGGATGCGGTGGTGCGGCGGCCGGTCACGACGGGGCAGGGAAACGACAAGTTCATCGAGATCACCGCAGGGCTCGCCGAGGGCGAGGTCGTGGTGCTTGCGCCGCGGGCGGTGCTCGGCGACCTCGATGCGACGGGTGATCTGCCGCAGGACGCCCGCGCCGACACGCCCGCGCCGGTTGCGGCCCCGCGCCCCGCATCATCGACGGCCGGCTGACCTCGGCGGGGAGCGACCGCGAACGCGGCCGCGGAATCCGTGGACGTCCTGCAGCAGATACAGCTCGGATTCCGCAGCCTCATGCTGCACAAGCTGCGGAGCGCCCTGGCTGTGCTGGGCATCCTCATCGGCGTGACGGCCGTGATCTGGCTGGTGGCGATGGGGGAGGGGGTGAGCTTCCAGGCCCAGCAGCAGATCAAGGATCTGGGCGCGACGAGCATCATCATCCGCAGCGTGAAGCCGGCCGACGAGTCCACGCTCGAGACGAGCAGCCGCATGGGGATCTCCTACGGCCTGCTGCGCGAGGACTACGACCGGATCGTGAGCAACGTGCCAACCATCAGCCGGGCCGTGCCGATGCGGGAGATCAGCCGGGAAGTGCGGCACCGCGACCGGGCCATCGACGGTCAGCTGATCGGCTGTACGCCCGATTACTTCGGACTGAATCGGCTGCCGATCGCGCGGGGCCGCCCACTGACCGACGTCGACCTCAAGACCTACGCCAACGTCGCCGTGCTGGCGCACGAGGCGGCTGCGACGCTGTTTGCGATCGAGGATCCGTTGGGGCGGGCCGTGCAGGTGGGGCAAGAGTTTTACGTCGTCGTCGGCGTGGCGGCTCCGCGGACCGCCGCCGCCGCGATCGGCGGCAGCCTCGGTGCCCGACAGTACGACCGCGACGTCTACGTCCCGCTCTCGACGTTTCGCACCCGGATCGGCGACCGTGTGTTCACGGTGCGGGCCGGCAGCACGCAGCTGGAGACGGTGGAGCTCAGCCAGATTACGGCGGTGGTGGACGACATGCGCGACGTCGACGAGACGGCCGACGTGGTGCGAGCCCTACTGGCGCGCTACCACAAGCAGGTCGACTACGCGGTCGTCGTGCCGAAAGAGCTGCTCGAGCAGGCCGAGACGATGCGCGCCATGTTCAACGTGCTTCTGGTGCTGATCGCCGGCATCTCGCTCCTGGTGGGGGGCATCGGCATCATGAACATCATGCTGGCGACCGTCACGGAGCGGACCCGGGAGATCGGGATCCGCCGCGCCCTGGGCGCGACCCGCGGGGAGATCGTGCAGCAGTTTCTCTGGGAAACGGTCGTGCTTTCCGGCACCGGCGGCCTGCTCGGGGTGCTGTTCGGGTTTCTGTGCGGGCCGACGATCGCAGCGGTGCGCGGCGCGGTGGCGAGACTGCTGCCAGACGTGTGGATCGCGCTGCCCGCCAACATCCGCAACCTGGAGCCCAGGCTCGCGCCCTGGTCCGTGATCGCCGCCTTCGGTATTTCCGTCGGTGTGGGCATCCTGTTTGGCATCTATCCGGCCCGCCGTGCCGCGTCCATGGACCCGATCGAGGCACTCCGTCACGAGTGATCCGCCATGAACGCCCCTGCTTTACCGGTCCCGGACATCGTCGCCAGCGTCGTGCACGTCTCGAAGGTCTACAGCCTCGGCGGGCACCTCGTACGGGCTCTCGCCGACGTGTCGATCGACTTTCACCGCGGTGATTTCGTGGCCATCATGGGGTCTTCGGGATCGGGCAAGAGCACGCTGCTCAACCTCCTGGGATGTCTCGACCGACCCACGGCGGGACGCTACGTGCTGGCCGGACAGGACGTGGCCCGGATGGACGACCAGACCCTGTCGCGGGTGCGCGGCCGCTATCTCGGCTTCATTTTCCAGTCCTACAACCTCATCCAGCAGCTCAGCGTGCTGGAAAACATCGCGGTGCCGCTCTCCTACCAGCGGCCGCCGTTGTCCGGAGGCGGCGAGCGATGTCTGCGGCTGGCGGAACTGGTGGGATTGTCGGGTCGGCTGGGGCACCGGCCCACGGAGCTCTCCGGCGGCCAGCAGCAGCGGGTGGCGATCGCGCGGGCGCTCGTCAACAATCCGCAGGTCATTCTCGCCGACGAGCCCACGGGCAACCTCGACACCGCCACCAGCCACGAGATCATGGACCTGCTCGATGCGCTCAATCGGGCCGGCCGTACGATCGTGATGGTGACGCACGAGGACGACATCGCGGCCCGGGCCCGGCGGGTGGTGCGCCTGCGGGACGGGCGGATCGATCATGTCAGCGACAATCGGCCCGCCACTCCGCTGCCTCTTGGGGCGTCGCCCGAATCGGCCTGAAGCCTGCACCATGGCGGCGGGGGTGGGCGGCCGATGGCCGCCGGGATGTCCTGCACGGCCCGCCGCGACGCGAGAAGACGCCTGACCACGGCTTCGGTCAGCCACCCTCGCGGCGGCTGCCGGAAGGGTGGATAATCGGCGGCAGGCCGTTGGTGGTCGGTGCACTGGAGAGCGTATGCAGCCGCATCTGGCGCGAGGCGACACCGTGTGCGTCACCCGCATGCCGCCGGACATGCGGGCGTTGCCCGCCGCCGTCGCGGCACTCTTCGCGGCCGTCGTCGGCCGGACGCTGCGCGTCGATGACGTGGATGCGGAAACAGGATGCGTGGCGGTGAATGTGCTGGCGGACGGGACGCAGGCCGATGACTGGTGCCAGCACACGCTGTGGATCGAGCCAGACTGCGTGATCACGGTGCACAGGAAGGCCGGCACCGCCCCATGACCATGACACTCGCGCGGGTGCTGATCGTGGTCGTAGGAATTCTTCTGCCGTTCGCCGCACGCATTCCCGGCGGCAGACCATGGCTGGGGCAGTATACGGATGGCGGCATCGATGGAGTGGGGATGATCCAGGCCTGGAACGCCATGGCGTGGGGCAGCCTGCTCGTGCTGAGTTTCGTCGGGTCGCGGCCGGCGACGCTCCTCGTTCCCTGCGTGCTGGGGTTCGGCTATCTGGCGTGGGCGCATGGCACGCTCGACCTGGCAGCCGATGCACAGGCCGGTATCGGGGTCGTCTTCATCCCCATCTATGCATGCGTGCTGATCGCGATCGGGGCGATCGTCGGCTCCGTGATCGATCGGCGCCGGCGGCGGCAGGGCGGCGGCTGACACCGGTCACCTGCGTCGTCGTCGATCAACTGCGTGTGCAAAGGCATGACACGATGCCCAAGGGTCGGGAAAGCGGGATGCCCGAAGCGGAGATGTGGCAGGGCTTCTTCAGCCCTGCGGACATCCTCGACCGTCTGGAGTGCGACAGGCCAGCGAGGGTGGTCGAGTTCGGATGTGGCTACGGCATCTTCAGCGTCGAGGCCGGAAGACGGGCCCAGGTGGCCGTCCACGCCATCGACATTGATCCTCTTATGGTGGCTGCAACGACCGCGGCTTGCAGGAAAGCGGGCCGAGCGAACGTGCACGTGACGGAACGCGATTTCATGGCCGATGGCACCGGCCTGCCCGACCGATCCTGCGACTACGCGATGGTCTTCAACATCCTGCACATCGATGCACCAGTAGCGTTGCTGCGCGAGGCGCTCCGCGTTCTGCGACCTGGCGGCAGGGTGGGGATCATCCACTGGAACGTCGATCCGTCGACGCCCCGGGGGCCGTCGATGGGGATTCGTCCTACGCCGGACCAGTGCCGCCGCTGGGCCGAGGAGGCGGGCTTCCATTTTGTCCGCGAGGAGCCGGGAATCGGGAAGTGGCATTGGGGGCTTCTCCTGCAAGCCGTCTTTCCCCCGAGCCGAAGATGATATGAC
Source organism: Pirellulales bacterium (assembly GCA_044344895.1). Classification (GTDB taxonomy): domain Bacteria; phylum Planctomycetota; class Planctomycetia; order Pirellulales; family UBA1268; genus CAMCQY01. Next base: position 13,585 of record JBIJCD010000008.1, read on the forward strand.
GCGAGAACGCAGCAACAGCGATGCGGTGAGCGCAGTCCTAGGGCAGGGCCAGCCGCGTTCCACGCCGCGCTGCTGCTCCCGCCGCTGGGGGTGCTGCCTGCCGCCGACACGCAGGGCCAGAAGCCCAACGTCATCGTCATCCTCGCCGACGACCATGGCTTCGCCGACCAGCGAGCGGACGATCGCTGACCGCTTGCACTGAGAGCGCCGCGCCGGCCTGCGGGTCGCCCAGGTTTCGGCTGAGGTGGAACACGAGCGGTTTTTCCCCGGAAGTCCCGCCAGAACCGTTGGAAATGTGCACCAGCCCGGGCGGTTCACGAAGGGGCTGGCGGACCTGGATGACGGACTGCCCACCCCGCCGCCTGCGGCGATGCCGGTGGCAACGGTCGTCTGGGGCCGGATATGACGCACGTGCGGCTTGTATGAGCCCGGATGCCGTCAGATCGCCAACTCGTCGCTCGCGGCCGATTCATTTCGCGGGGAAGAGACGCAGGGGGTGTGTGAGCCATGTTCCGGAGACAGTCTGCAATGAACGCCAATCGTAGCTCGGTCTTGGTCTGCGCCGTCACAACAGCACTTGTCGCGTGCCTGCCGCACCGATGCAGCGCCGCCGATGCCGACTTCTACGTGTCGGGTATGATCGGCACGTCGTTCGCGACGCTCACCGACACCTTTCACGACGACTACGCCGGCAGCGACGGCAGCATCAATGGTTCGCTTTTCACCGCGGGTGGCGCCGCCGGATACGGGTTCTACCGCGAGAATGGCCGGTTGCGGCTCGAAATTGAGGGTCGCGGCCGCGACGTGCTCTCGACGCAGGCCGGAATTGTCACAGAGGATTTCTCCAACACCACTGTGTGGCGGGCGAGCAATGGCTGGTCGGTGCTGGCAAACGTTTGGCGCGACGTCAACCTCACTGAGAAGGTCGCTGTTTACGCCGGCGGCGGCATCGGCGGCGGCGGCTACGACTATAGCCACACGAATAAACTGACGGTCGGCCCGTTCACGGAGACGTTTGCTGCATCGGCGGCCGTGACGACCTTCGCGTGGCAGGCAGGGGGCGGCGTGATCTATCGCATCTCGGACAGGATCGAGTTCGACGCGAGCTACCGGTTTTTCGCGACCGAGCAAGCCAAAACGCCCATATTCATCACGCCGGTGAGTGGGCCGCCGGCCTTGCCCACGGGGCAGTCGGTGCTGACAGGCTTCTCGGCGAGCGAGATGCTGTTCAGCCTGCGGGTCTACGAGCCCTTCCGCGGCTTGCGTCGCTGACCGACCGCGGAGCGGCCGTTCGCCACTCGACGTGGCGCGGCGGCTGATGCAGGCCTAACGGATGGAGCTGATGCGGCACGCGTTGCCCGAGGCAAGCCTGCTGTTCTACGTGGACGTAGATGCTCGAGCGAAGGCCGAGGCGGTCTGGGCGGCGTTCGACGCCCTCAGGGGGGTACTCACGGGGCCGGTTGCCAACAGTGCGAAGCCGGCTCGAGGCCGGCCTGGCGCCGCCTCTCTGATGAAGTCCACGGAGGCCCGCCAGATCCGGGGTAGGCCAGCCCCAAGCCTCGTCATGGCTGGCGAGGTCGAACTCCAAGGGGCGAGCCCCCGGATCTTGAAAGGCTCGTCGATCCTGTAGTTCCGGGCCAGCTCGTGCTCCCATTCCTGGCAGAGCACCTCGACGGCCTGCGGCGCACCTAGGTTCCGGTTGACGTGAAACACGCATCGCTTCTCGCGCCGAAGTGACCTGCCGCCAGGACCTCGGTGAAAGCCGCGACGAGCCGCGCTTCGTCATGCTGTCCGCAGAACTCCCGCCGGAGCGATTCCCGTTCCGCGGCGTCGGATGGCGGCGGATCGACGCATGCCGCGGTCAGTTGCAGGATCGCTTTCACGGCGGCATCGACGTCTCCCTGGGGCACCACGATCCCGAGCCGATGTCGCTCTACGGCGGCCCCCATCATGAAGCCGCGACTAACGATGACCGGCCTGCCGAGCATCGCCGCTTTGGCCAAGATATTGCTGCTATGAGGAAAATCGACGTACGCGGCGAACACCACCGCGGATTCGACGAGGATCGCGTTGAGCTCTGGCCCATCATGCAGTCGGGCGAGGTGTGCGTGGATGTTCGGCGCCGTGTGCCATACCTCGAGCAGCGTGCGCACGACATCCGGGGGGATGCCCGTCCGGTCGAGTTCGCCCCCCAGAAAGAAGAATCGGTCGCGGAGCCGCGGGTCACCGGCGATCTCGGTGAAGTACTCGATCCCCTTGGATCTCTGGAGCCAGCCCACGAGCGAGACGATCGGGCGCCCCCCCGCCATGGCCCGGAGCTTTCTCGCCACATTGGCGGTAGGTTCGTCGGCCGTCGGTAGCCGCGAGTCGACTACCTCTGGAAAGGTTACGACCGGACGCGCCGGGATGTACTTCCGCAGCATGGGAATGATGCCGCCATCGAGCGTGGCGACCGCCCGCAGCCTCGGACACGAAAACATCCGAGCGACGGCACTGAGTTTGCCGGCATGGACGAGTCGGGCCTGCAGATACAGCCCCGCCCAGTCCTTCGCGAGGAGGCTGCCGATCCACGGGCCCACGACATCGAACTCCCAGTCGTAGATGCAGGCGAAAAAGACGAAGTCGATGGCCCGGCCGGAATGCCGTTCCCAGCGTTTCAGCTGCCGCCGCAAGAGGAGGAACATCAGCAGTTGCCGCGACCACCGGCCGATCCGCCAGCGAATCCAGCGATCACTGCCGGAGGGCAGCACGGGTTGCGGCGGGAGAATCCCATTCCGACGCGGCATACTGCCCGCGTCGGAATTCGCTTCGTCGTCGAAATCCTCGGGGTGGGGCAGGAACGGCACGACCGTGGCTCCCTGACCGGCGAGCGTGGCGGCGAACCGACGGAAGTACGTCGGATGGTGGCCTATCCAATGCCAGTCCACCAGCGCCACGACGGGCCTGGATCGCCCGCGAGTAAGATCGTTCCTTGGCATGGCGGGCGATCGCTGCGGCGGAACACCCGGTAATCGTGGCCTTCGCGACCGGGCTCCTGCCGCACGTGGTGATTTCGTGCGGAAGCCAACTATCCTAGCGGTCTACAAAGGAAGTTCTCCAGACGTTTTTCAATCCGGTAAACCTCCGATTGTCGCCGGAGCCACGCCCCCGCAGGCCGCTTGGCCACGGCCCGCCGACATGGGTGAAGACGGGCTTCCCAGGTTGCTCTTGTCGATCGCAAGCGTCGCGAGGAGTGACGGCTCCATGGCCAACGACGACATTTTCGAGACGGTGGTACGCGGCGGTTATTGCATCGGCTGCGGGGCCTGCGCGGCCGTCAGCGAGCGGGTGTCGATCAGGCTGACGCCGCTGGGCACCTATGAGGCGGGCATCGACGGCGACTTGACCGCCGGCGATCCAGCCGCGGCCGCGTGTGCGGCCGTCTGCCCGTTTTCCGCGGTGGCCGAGGATGAGACGGCCATCGCAGCGCGGCTGTTCGCCGCGACGTCCGGCGGTGCCGCGGATGGTGCACCGGAATGGCATGATGAAATCGGATACCACCGCGGAACGTACGTCGGCCATGTGGCGGAAGGCGGTTTCCGCGAGAACGGAAGTTCGGGTGGGATGGCCACCTGGATCGTGCTGGAACTGATGGCGCGCGGCGAAATTGACGGCGTCATCCATGTGCACCCGTGCGACGAACCGGCCGGCAACGGAACACTCCTCTTCAAGATGACGATTTCCCGGACACCTGACGATGTGCGTCGCGGTGCGCGTTCCCGATACTATCCCGTGACGATGGCTTCGGCCCTGGAAACACTGCGGGAGTCTCCGGGCGCGCGATATGCGATCGTCGGCGTTCCCTGCTTCGTGAAGGCCGTCCGCCTGCTTGCGCGACAGGATCCATTTTTCGCGCGGGCGATCAGGTTTCACATCGGCCTCGTGTGCGGCCACTTCAAGTCGGCGGCCTACGCGGAGTACCTCGGTTGGCTCGCGGGAGTCGTCCCGGAGGATCTACGGGCGGTCGAATTTCGTCGTAAGACGTCCGGCCTCCCCGCCAATCACTACGTGTTTGCGGCCACGGCGCGGTCCACGGGTGTGGTCTCGGAGATCGTGGCGACGCAGTTCCCTGCAGGCGAGTGGGGGCTTGGCTTCTTCAAGTACAAGGCGTGCGACTACTGCGACGACGTGTTCGCCGAGACGGCCGATGTGACGATCGGTGACGCCTGGCTGCCGGAGTACGTGGATGAGGTGCGGGGCACCAACATCGTGGTCGTGCGCCATCCGGCGCTTGTGCCCATCATCGAGAGCGCCATCGCCGCTTCGCGGCTGGCGCTGCAGCCGCTGGCAGCGTCGCGTGTGGCCGAGTCACAGCGGGCGGGGCTGCGGCATCGCCGCGAGGGGCTGGCGTGCAGGCTGCATGATGCCGCACGTCGTGGCGAATGGGTGCCACCCAGGCGGGTTCCGGCGGCGCCGCCGGGTCGCGAGCCGACCCGGGCCGGCGTCTACCGGCTCCGCGAGCGATTGTCGCAGGAAAGCCACGCGGCATTCGCCGCGGCGAGGCGCCTCGGGAATGTCGCGGTGTTCGCCGACCGCATGGCGCCGCTCGTGGCCGCCTATCGTGCGCGGGTGAGGCCGACGCTGCTCGTGCGCGCGTGCCTGCTGGCAAGGAGATTGTTCATCGCCGCATGGAAACGTCGAACGCACGGCGGGGCTGGGCATTCGACATGAAAATCCCGGAAGCCGCGGGTGGCTCGGTTAGCGATACAGTCGAGGCACCGCGGGTCGCCGTCCTGACATTTCACTTCCATTACAACTACGGCGGCGTGCTGCAGGCCTACGGATTGCAGCACGCCCTGCGCTCCATCGGATATGAAGCGGTCTTCCCGCGCACGGTGCCGGAGTACTGCCGAGGGTGGATCGATCGTCTCGGGGTGCTGGGCGTGCGGCGGAAGGGCGTGGCACGCGGGGTGGCCGACTGCTGGCGGGAGTTTCCCCGCCGCAGGGCCTTCGACCGCTTCAGGCAGCTGCACTTTCCGGCGGCGATCACGGGCCCCGCCTGGAAGGAGGTGATCTCCGATTCGCGCACGATCGCCTGCGTCGCCGGAAGCGACCAGGTCTGGAACCTCGCCTGGATGCGCCGGTGGGAGCCCTACTATTTCCTCGGTGATCTGCCCGTCGACTCGACGATCCGGCGGGTGGCCTATGGTGCCTGCTTCGGGGTTGCGTCGCAGCGCCCCGACTATCTCCGTCTGGCAACGCCGCTCCTGTCTCGGTTTTCGGTGATCGGAACGCGGACGCGGACTACGGCGCGGATCGTCGAGAACGTCACGGGGCGGCGCACGACACCCGTCGTCGACCCTTCGCTCCTGCACGACTATCGCGAGCTGCGCGGCGGCAGCCCGTTCGATTCAGGGTTCATCATGTTCTACGGTATGCGGCCGGAGGCGATCGACCGGGGACGTGAGTTGGCCCTCGCGGTGAAACGCCGCACGGGCTTGCCGGTTGCGCTGGTGGTGCCCGAGTCGTTCGCCCTGGAATCGTGGCCGGCCGTCGGCTGGGCGGACCGGATCGTGGAGCGGGCGAGTCCGGCCGACTGGGTGGAATCGATCAGGCGGTGCTCGTTCCTGGTGACCGATTCGTTTCACGGCTGCCTGTTCGCGACGGCGAACCGCAGGCCGTTCTTGTCGTACGCCCAGGGGCGTGCGGCGGAGCGGACCGTGGACTTCGCGGAGCGGTATGGCCTGGGCCGTCGCGTGCTCCCAGAGGGCAGCGCGGCGGCCGCGGTTGAACGGATGGAGGAGCCGGTCGATTTCGACGCCGTGCACTCGAGGGTGCAGGCCGACCGCGAGGCATCGCTACGGTTTCTCGCCGCCGCGATCGTCGGCCGCGATCCGTCAGCAGATTTCGACACCGGGGCTGTCAGGATCCTGTGAAGCGGCGAATCCAGCGCTCCATCGGACCGGGTGCGTAGCGATTGCGGGTCAGTCGCTGTAGCCGCCGGTCTCGGTGCGGACGCCAGATTTCGTGCGTGCACGTGACCGCCATGTACATGGCCCGTCGCACGCCCTGGATGCTGGTGACCGGGTTCACGTCATGAAACGCCATGTTGCTTTGCAGTGATGCGACCATGAAATTGGGCAGGGGCGGATAGGTCCGAGCGATTACCGGCCTGCCGTCACGAATCTCGTAGAGACGGTGTTCGCCCCCCTTCATCGCCGTCGACGGACCCACGTAGACGAGAATGGAAACGATGCGGGTGATGTTGTCGACGTGGATGCCGCGGCCGCCGTTCACCTTGCCGTACCCCACACGGCCGATGCCGAGATCGAGTCGCGGAAACAGACAGGGCGTGGCGCGGTTCGTGGCTCGCGGCGCGGTCCCCGGGGAGAGCAGGCAGCGGCCCTCACGCGGATGGGGCTCGATCGGCAAATCTCGCGGGTCGTAGAGCAAAGCGCCGCTGGCGACGTGGGCGGCGATGCTGTCGTGGAAAAGCTGCAGGAAGGTGCGGATGAAGTCCTCGGAATAGACCCAGTCGTGGAGCCCGCGATACGCGGCGCTCGTGTTCACAAGAGCGGCGTATTCGTCATCGCCGGCACTGAGGTCGCCGTGCATGCGAATCGGGTCGCCGAATCGGCTTTCGGCGGGCCAGTCGCGTTCGAGCTGAGCGTAGCTGGTGAGCGCGTCGGGCAGCGCCACGTGGCTGAAGGGCGTGGGGTCGATCGTGATGTCGCGGCAGGATGAACTGAGCACGGTGGGAAACAGTCTTTGCCGGACTCAGGGAAACGTGGACGCCGTACCTCACGATACCGCAGCATGGCTGGCCACGTCGGTCGTTGAGGCGAAAAGTGATGACATTCCGCAGCAGCGAGGGGCTGCGAGATCCTTGAGGCGATTGCGGGTGGATCATGTGCGGGCAGCGTGCCGCGCTGCCCCTTCCAGCTGATCTGCCCCCACTGATGGGGCCAATTGTTATCGCCAGGGTTTCCCTGGCAATGGCTTGCACCAGTCCGCCTGCCCAGACGTGGCCGTCGTGAGTGTCCTAGGGCGGACGGACGGCACATACGGTGCACCGGGCATGCGCGTGGCGCGGGAGTCAGGGCAACGTGGCTCGAATCAGGTGCCTGGCGGCGTCCCACTGTCCGCGCCGACACAGATTGGCCAGCATGCGGCCCGTCGAGGCGAGCCATAGCAGGTCGCCCAGCGGCCGGGACCGTTGCTTCCGGCAGTAGTACCGGCCGCTCGTCTGCTTCCATCGCCAGCGGCGCTGTTCCGAGCCGATCGCCCGAGAGGCGTCAGCGATTGCGTGCCGTGCGATCGCGCGGCGGTCGCACCAGGCCTCCCAGCCAGCGGCCCGCAGGCGATCGCAGAGGTCGAGATCTTCGTAATACATGAAGAACGCGGGGTCGAAGAGCCCGACCTCGTCGAGGGCCGCCACACGCAGCAACATTGCATGCCCCCAGACGAAGTCGACCGGCACCGGCTGGATAGCGACCGAGGATTCCACCCATGCGACGCTGGGAATCCGCTGCCACAGAGGCAGCGTGGTGCGCCACGCGCCGTTGTAGAGGAGCGTCGGCCCCTCTCCGTCACCCGCGATCGACGAGACGGTCTTTGGCCCGATCGCGGCGGCCCGCGGGCACGATCGTGCCAGCGAGTGCAACGACCCCAGCGTGCCCGCGTCGACGGTCACGTCCTGGTTCATCAGGAAGACGAACTCGGCGCCACGTTCCTGCAGACGCTCGATGCCTTCGTTGCAGGCCCGGCCGAAGCCGATGTTCTCGCCATTGCGGATCGCTTCGAGTGACGGGAAGGTCGCAAGGGCACGATCGACTGCATCATCTCGGGAGGCGTTGTCGACGACGATGATCCAAGTGGGAACGAGATCGCCGCACATGAGCGACGCGATCGCGTCGAGCAAGGCGGACCCTGCACGATAGACCGGGATGACGACGCCGATCGTGTCGATGTCCGCACCTCGGGCCATGAGCCGTTCTCACGATCATCGTCTCAGGCTGATTGACCAGAAGGGCGTTCAGCCGTCCGACGCAAGAGTCTCCGCGGTAGTTTTGGCGGATGGACTTGAGTACAGTTGGGACCATCATAGTATTCATCGCCGCGGGCCCGAATCCGGGCGAAATAAAACGTGTCCACGCATAGTATTCGCCCCCGCTGGCTGACCGCACTCCGCCGCTTGTGGCGGTTCGGATCGCTTCCGCCGCAGGGAAGCGAGGGCATAGAAATCCTCGGTCACCGTGGCTATGTCGGCGGCATGTGGGATGAGATCGGGCGGCTTCAGTTCGACTTTCTCGTCGCGCGGGGCCTGGTGCCCCAGTCGGTCCTGCTCGACGTCGCGTGCGGCTCGCTACGGCTCGGTACGCAGGTCATTCCCTACCTCGAGCCCGGACACTACCTCGGTATCGAGAAGGAAGAAGGCCTCGTGCGCGCGGGGCTCGAGAAGGAACTCGATCCGCGGGTCTTGGCTCAGAAGCGGCCCGAGATCGTGATCTCGTCGGAGTTCGAATTCGAACGGTTCGGTCGGACTGCGGACTTCGCGATCGCCCAGTCGCTTTTCACCCACCTGCCCGCTCGTCGCATATGCCTCTGCCTTCGCAAGCTGATGCCGGCCCTTGCCGCGAACGGTCGCTTCTACGCGACGTTCTTCGAGTGCGAGCGACCGGTGCGCAACCCGCGCAACCCGCACGACCACGGCTTCTTCCGCTACACGCGGGCCGACATGCTGGCCTTCGGACGGGACGCAGGCTTCACCGCCGAGTATCTTGGTGAGTGGAGCCATCCGCGCGGCCAGGTGATGGTGGAGTACCGTCCGCGATCCCTCGACGGACACAGAGGCCAGTGAGAGACGCTCCGGCTCGTCCCGACGATCGCGTGTCGCGCGGGCCGCCCGTACCACACGGAGGGCGAGGCCTGGTCAGGCCACGGGACGGTCGTACGTGCCGTGACGGGAAGTGACCCATGATGTGGAATATCCGTTGTGTCGACAGGCTGCTTGGCCGCCGCACGGGACGCCTGCCCGATTTCCTGTGCATCGGGGCACAGAAGGCGGGTACCACAACCCTCCACGGACTGCTGCAGGAGCACCCCGGGGTGCACATGCCGCCCGAGAAGGAGATTCATTACTTCTCGTGTCATTTCCATCGATCGCTGCGTTGGTACCGGTCTCGTTTCGCGGGGGCCAGGCCTGACCAGCGCATCGGCGAGATTTCGCCCTACTACCTCTTCCATCCCGAAGCGCCGGCGCGAATCGCGGCAAGTGTGCCCGACGTGCGGCTGATCGCGCTGGTGCGCGACCCGGTCGAGCGAGCCCTGTCGGGCTACTTCCACGTCCATCGCCACGGCAGGGAGCCACTGCCAATAGAGGCGGCGTTCGAGGCCGAGGAACAACGTCTCGTCGGCGCCGGTCGGGCGCTCGCAGCTCCGGGTGGTCGGCACGATCACCACCAGTGGCACAGCTACCTCGCCCGTAGCCGCTACGACGAGCAGCTTGCCCGCTACGGCAGCCTGTTCCCGGCATCGCAACTGCTTGTGATTCGGAGCGAGGATCTCTTTGCCGATCCAGGGTCGATTGTGGCTCGAGTCATCGAGTTCTTGGGCCTCGAGCCTCAACCGCTGCAAGACCTGTCGCTCCGACGAAACGCGGGAAATGGCGAGGCGGACTCTGTGCCCCTGCCGTTTCGCCTCGAGCTGCGGAGACGATTGCAGCCGACGTACGACGCGATGCGCCGCGTCTACGCCATCGAGTGGCCCGAGCCAGTGATGGGAGGCGGTCGCGATGCGCCGTGAATCGCCCGGCTGCGTGGTCGTCGCCGGAATGCACCGCTCCGGCACGTCCCTCGTCTCGGGGATGCTCGCTCGACTCGGGATTGACATGGGCGACGCACTCGTGCCGCCGGATCGCGCCAACCCTCGCGGGTACTTCGAAGATCGCGACATCGTCAGATTCCACCAGCGGGCATTCGCCGAGCGTTTGCGTGAGTACGGGCTGGGGCACGCCGACTGGGGCTGGACGCCCGAGGAATCGGTCGAGCCACGCGATCTGCGACGGTTCGGCGCCGCAGCGCGCGAGATCGTCGGCCGTCGCGTCGCCACCAGACGCTGCTGGGGA
>JBIJCD010000215.1:0-6436 GCA_044344895.1 Pirellulales bacterium
TACCCGCGCCGGTCTACGTGAGCGTCTACCGCGAGCCGAGCTGCGTCGCTGACTCGATGCAGCGGCTCGGGGCCGACGTCTTCATGAGAAACCCGGGTTACGCGTGGAAGATCTGGCGGCTCTATAACGAGCGGATGCTCGCCTTCGTGCGACGTCATCGCGAACGGTGCGTGCTGCTGAACGCCGACGCGATTGGAGAGAACCTCGGACGGCTGCCCGGACTGTTTCGCGAGCGGCTCGGTCTTCCGGTCGACGACGTCGATCTCCGCGAGGCGTTCGAGTCAACACTGCTGCGGCGCGCAAGCCACTCCGACACGCTGCCACGGCTCGCGCGGTGCGTCTGGGACGACTGCGCCATGATCTACGACGACCTCGAGGTGCTTGCCGACCTGCCATCGGGCCGCCGATTCTCCGCCTTCTCGTTCCCGTCGCGGACCATGGCCGACGAACTCTCGATCATCGTGCCAACTCACGACGACGCAACGTGGCTGGTGGAGGCCCTCGCGAGCGCGGTCGACTGCACGGATGGTCGCGGCGAGATCCTCGTTCTCGATGACGGCTCGACCGATCCTGAAAGCCTCCGTATCCTCGACCGACTTCGGGATGCCGGCCAGCCCGTGCTGCGCCAGGCCAACGCCGGCCTCTCGGCAGCCCGGAACGCGCTGATCGCCGCGGCGCGCGGACGATTCATTCTTCCGCTCGACTCTGACAACCGTCTCTGCCGCGGCTTCGTCGACAGGGCGATTGCTGCGTTGCAGGATGACCTCCGGCTCGGCGTTGTGTACGGCGACCGTCGGCTCTTCGGGGGCAAGTCAGAACGGCAGCTGGTTCCCGACTTCGAAGTCCGCAGGATCCTGCACCGCAACTCGATCGATGCCTGCGCGATGTTCCGCCGCGAGGTGTGGGAGAGCGTGGGCGGCTACGACACGGACCTCTGGGGCTTCGAGGATTGGGAGTTCTGGATCCATGCGAGCAAGCGGGGCTGGGGGTTCCGGCACCTGCCGGAGCTCGCCTTCGAATACCGCGTGCGGCCTGGATCGATGCTCGCCCAGTGCAGCACGCCGAAGGGCTACGCTGCGTTCCGGCAAAAGTTGTGGCGCAAGCACGCCGACCTCCTCATCGGGCTGACGCCCTCCCGGCTTCGCGGGCTTACTCGCGTGTCATCGCCACCTCCCTCCGATCTCGGCGCGCTCGACCCCTTGTCGCGTTTCGTCTACCGCGCCTACTGGCATTGCCTCTGGCGGCGGCGTGTTCCGCCGCCAGAGGTCCTTACCGAGGCCGAGCGATGACCTGCATCGAGTGACTGTGCGGGCGAATACCCCTGACGTCCAGATGCCGAAACGTGCACGGGCGCCGTGTGCGACGTCGCTCCGGCACGGCCAGCTCTCGTGGGTACGAGCGGCCTGGGGGGCCTTCCAGCCCGCGTTCGCGGGGCCGTGTGGGAGCAATTGTGCGAATAGTGCCTAGCCCCCGGTACCGCCGTCACGCCACCGACCTCCTGCTACTTCCGCCAGACCCGAGAGTAGACGCAGCCCCAAGCCTCGTCATGGCAGGCCCGCTCGAACTCCGCGGGGTCGATTCCAGAAGTCCGCGCGAGCCGGTCGAGCGGGAAGGTCCAGGCAAGCGCATGCGCCCGTTCATCGCAAAGCACCGCGACGGCCTGGGGCTCCTTCAATTCGCGGTTGCGCAGAACCATGAATCGCTTTCTTCGCCGAAGGCACTGGCCCAGGATGGTTTCGGGGAGCCAGGAAGACAAAACGACGAAGGGGAGGGCTGAGTGGCATTTCCGTCGAATCGCCCCCAATCGCGCGGAATCATTACGGCTCGCGGTATAGAACGTGGGCTCGATGTCGAACCCTGGCTGAAGGCCGGATGGATCGACACCGTCATCGCCGGCACTCGATATACGTCTGCCCCGAATCAGCGCGACCAATGGGTAGCCTTCTCGCACCAGCATCGCGTGCCGGTCTGTGGAGGGATCGAGCGGATGCCGCGCGGCTTCGCGCGGTGGAACACAGATGCCATCAGTCCACGGGGCGAATGCGGGCCGCGAGCCACAGGCTCGCGAGCGTGGTCGCCGCGGCGAGAATGCCGACCAAACCGAAGTGACGCAGTGGCTCGCCCGCCCCGCCGTCGATGATCAGCCCGCTGCACGTAGTGCCCAGTCCGCTGGCGACGTGCTGTACGGAGGAGTTGACCGACATGAAGCCGCCCCGGCGACGCGGCTCGATGCTGTTCGTGATCAGCGCCATGGCTGTCACCATCCGGCCTGCGTTGGTCGCCATCAGGACGGCCGTCACCGGAGCCGCGCCGAGGATGCCGACGGCAGGGAGGTGCGTCAGCACGAGCATCATCCCGGCCGACATGGGCACGACGCCGCGAAACACGGGCAGCGCGCCGAAGCCGTCGATGAGCCGGCCGGTCAGTGGCGTGGTCACGAGCGTGAGCAGGCCTCCGGTGATGAAGACGGCGGGCAGCTGGGTCTGGGTCACCCCCACATTGGCAACCAAGGCGGTGCTGATGAAGGGAATCACGGAGAATGCGCCGACCATCAGCAGGGCGATGAGCGCGAAGCCGCGAACATGAGCGGGCACCGTGAGGGTGTCGAGCAGGCGAGCGAAGGGATGCCGCCGTGCGCCGTCCACGTGGGCGGCCAGCGGCGGCAGCGACCACGCGGCCAGCCCGACCAGTGGCAGCCCGATCGCCGCCAGGGCAAAGAACGGCGCCTGCCAGCCGATCCGGGTGCCCAACGTGATCCCCAGCGGCACACCCACCACCGACGCGACGGCGAAGGCCAGCATGAGCGTTCCCGTGGCGCGGCCGCGTCGCTCGGGAGGAAATACGTCGGCCACGATGGCGAGTGCCAAGCCACCGTGAACGCCGCCGAAGCCGCCGGTCACGGACCGCGCCGCCAGCAGCAGCGGGAAGCTGGTCGCGAGACCGCACGCCACCGTGCCGACGAGCAGGCCGATCGAAAGGATGAGGTACGCCGCCCTTCGCGGCACGCGGTCGAGCCAGGGGGCAGCCAGGAATCCGGCGAGCCCGGCCGTGAGGGTATACGCCGATACGACCCAGCTGAAACGCCGGGCGTCGATGGCCAGGTCGTCGAGCAGCTGCGGCCCCAGCGGCATCACGATCATGAAGTCGACGATCGCGACGAACTGCAGCGCCGCCAGCGCAAAGATGATCGCGGCTTCACGGCCGGTCGTGACCGTCCCCGGCTTTCCATGACGGAGGGGATCCAAGGAGGACGTGCCTGCCAAGATGGTGGCCGATCTTTCCAGAGCCGTTCGATGCTTGCGTCAAAGTCGTGACCTGAACTATACCTCAGGCGACACTTGCATCACCGCCGTGATCCGAACGAGGAGGACAGCCAAACCGACTTGCCGACCGAAACGACCGGCCGGCGCCCCGGGGCTCAGCCAGCCTTCCGTCCAGGCTGCATCACCTGCTCAAACACGCGCTCGAGATCGACCCAGACAGGCCGATTGTCGAAAGCGATGGATCGTGGACCACGGCTGTGGAGCTGGAGCGGCTCGCGTCACGGCTGGCGTCGGGCCTGGCGGCGGCCGGCCTCGAGGAGGGGGATCGTGTGCGTTCCTGCTGCCGATCGCGCCGGAGTTCGCCCTGTTCCTCCTGGAGACGCCCGAGGAGGCCAGAACCGGGCCGGTGTTCCGCATCGAAGGGCGCCAGGGGCAGTACCGCGACTGGGAGGTGTCGAAGATCGTCTCGAAGATCGGGAAGGCGGCGGGCGTGAAGGTCTACGTGAACCCGAAGGACCCTGAGAAGGTGAAGTACGCCTCGGCCCACGACTTCCGCCGCGCGTTCGGCGTGCGGTGGGCGGCGCGGCTGATGCCAGCCCAGCTGATGGAGCTGATGCGGCACGAGTCGATCGAGAGGACCCTGCGGTTCTACGTGGGCACCGACGCGCAGCGGACGGCCGAGGCGGCCTGGGCGGCGTTCGAGGCCCTCCAGCGGGTGTTCGCCGGGCCGTTTGCTAACAGTTTTGCTAACAGTGCCACTTCCGGGGGTGGTGAGACCGCACCCCCGGACAAGCGTCCCGTGCACTAAAACACGGATCACAAGCGAAGTAGGCCCGGTGTGATTCGAACACACGACCAAGGGATTATGAGTGCAGACGAGCCCGAGGAATAGGTCACGGTCGTATCGTGGTCATGCGAATCCTTCGGGAACGGCGCATGTCGATCGGCGCAGGATTCAGGCGCCGAGAGGCCGTTTGCTAACAGTTTTGCTAACAGTGCCGAGGCAGGTCCGAGCCGCCGGCCCGCCGCTTCCCGAGTGATGGCCAGATACGCCCGCCAGGCCCGCGAGGAGGTGCAGCGCCAGGCCTCGTCATGGCTCGCCCGAGCGAACTCGGCAGGGTCCAGATTCGGCGACTGGGCCATCTGGTCGAGCGAGTACTTCCACGCCAACGCATAGTCCGGGGTTTCAGGTCCACCACCGCGCGATGAGCGGCCCGCTGTCCGCATCCACAGCCTCTGACGGGCGAGAAGAAGTTCGACCGAATGGCGCACGGGAGTCGGGCAGATCACCCATTTCGTTGATCCGATAATCCCCTTGAGAACACTCCGATCGTTGCGGGAAGACACCGGGAGTTCTAAAGTCTTACACGTCGATAACTGTTCTCGCCTCCCTAGGAACCACCCCATGGCCTTCGACATCGACGCAGAGTTTGCCAAGATCCTCGGCCCTATCAGACTCGGCACGAAAGACACCGGGGGCAGGGTGACGTTCACGGGCGAGGATCCGATCCTTCCCAGCCGCCACCGGCTGGGTGCGATAGTCGCCATGGCGATGATGGCGCCGGCCGTCGCCACGCAGGTGCTGCACCGGATGCGCGGTGGAGCAGGCCAGGATCTTTCCGTCGACCTGCGAAAAGCGATTTGCCACACGCACCCCTTCGTCGCCTTCCATCCCACCGTCGGTGGCTATCCCTACCAGATGCTCTTCGCCGACCCACGGGTGAACCCGATGCTCTTTGGCATCTTCCCCACGAAGGACGGCCGCTGGTATCTCCCCACCGCCGCCTACCCGCACATGGTGCCAGACTGGCTCGGGCTCTTGGGGTGTTCCCTCAACGAGCGAAGCGTCACCGAGGCGATCGGGCAGTGGAATGCCCAGGAACTCGAGGATGCCGCCGCGGACCGGGGAATGATCGGTTCGATTTGCCGCACGCCCGAGGAATGGATGGCGCACGAGCAGGGCGGGCTGCTCGCGCGGACGCCAATGATCGAGATCATCAAGATCGGTGACAGCGCCCCAGAAATGCCGAAGGCGACGGCCGTCGACCGGCCACTTTCAGGGTTCCGCGTGGCGTCGTTCACCCACGTGATCGCCGGTCAGGTCGTGGGGCGGACGCTCGCGGAGCACGGGGCGGAGATCCTCCACCTCACGCGGCCCGAGTTCGAATACGATGTCGGTTGGATCGACACGACGCCGGGGTTCCGCTCGGCCTGGATGGACCTCACCAAGAAGGACTACGCGGCGAAGGGGCGGGAGATCCTTCGCGGCGCCGACGTGCTCGTGGAGAATTACCGCGGGCGGAAGCTCGCCAACCTCGGCTTCTCAGCGGAGGAGGTGGCAGCGATCCGGCCCGGCATCATCTACACCTCGATCCGTGCCTTCGGCTGGGAGGGGCCGTGGGCCCAGCGTGGGGGCTTCGACATGGACGCCAACTGCTGCACCGGCTACACGGTCCTCGAGGGCACGCGTGACAAGCCGGAACTGCCCCCCACGAAGATCTTGAACGACTACGTCGCCGGCTACCTCACCGCGTGTGGCGTGCTCGCCGCGCTCAAGATGCGGGCCGAACAAGGCGGCAGCTATCACGTCCGCACGTCGCTCTCCCGGTTTTCGATGTGGTATTCGCAGCTTGGGCTCTTCGAGCGGGAAGAGTTAGCGAGGGGGCTCGCCGACCCGGCCCACAAGCTCATTCCGCCGACTGGCGTCACGCTCGACACCGCGTTTGGCCCCGTGTCTCGGCTCGAGCCGGGGATCACCTTCTCCAAGACTCCGGGCCGCTGGGAGATCCCGGGAGAGAAGGCGATCGTGCCCCGCGGCTCGTCGAAACTCGCCTGGCTGGGTTCGTGACGCTGTGGACACGCGGCGAATGTTTCCGATGGCTCTGAAGGCGGCGCTTCAGAAAACGACCGTGCCGCGCATCATCCACAGGTCGGCATCGGTGTGTCCGGCGGCGACCGCGGAGAGCGGGTTCCAGATGTGCTGGTAGCTGGGAATGAGACGGATGGCCGGCGTGATCGCGTAGTCGTAAAACACTTCCATTCCCTGCTCATTCGTCACGTTGATCGTACCTCCGGAGTAGGTGCGGACCTGGTTGACAAGGTCCGGGCTGATGCCGTTCATGTACCAGCCGATGCCCGCACTGTCGTAGGCACGAGACTCGGCGAGCCCGCGG
>JBIJCD010000106.1:0-9399 GCA_044344895.1 Pirellulales bacterium
AGGCGCTGGCGGGCTCGATCGAGCGGCAGGGGCATGCCCTTCTGACGCTCTTCGGCGACCTGCCGGCCGAACAGCAGGACCGCGTCCTCGCCGACATGGGTCGCCGCAAGGTCATCCTCTCCACCAACGTCGCCGAGACGTCGCTGACGATCCCGGGCATCACGGCCGTGGTCGATTCGGGGCTCATGCGGCAACTGCGGGTGTCGCCGGCCACGGGGCTGCCCCGGCTGGAGCTCGTGCCGATCTCGCAGGCCTCGGCCGAACAGCGTGCGGGCCGCGCCGGCCGCACCGGCCCCGGCATCTGCTGGAGGCTCTGGGACGAGGCGTCGCACCACCACCGCCCCGCCGCCGAAACGCCGGAAGCCCTCCGCGGCGACCTGGCCGGCCCGCTCCTGCACCTGCTCGCCGCCGGCGAGCACCGCGACTTCCCCTGGCTCGACTCGCCGCCGTCGGAGAGCATCGCCAATGCCCGGCGGCTGCTCGAGCAGCTCGGGGCGGTGGAGCAGGGGGCCACGGCCGAAGACGACCGCGTCACCCCGCTGGGCCGGGAGCTGGCCCGGCTGCCCGCCCATCCCCGCCTGGCCCGGCTGCTGCTGGCCGGCGCGCGGCATGGCGTGCTCCGCGAAACCTCGCTCGCCGCCGCGCTGCTCTCCGAGCGGGATCCCTTCAGGGCAGGGGCGCACGGCCGCACCGGCCCCCGCGATCGGGTCACGGTGCGGATCCGTTCCGACGTCGCCGACCGGGTCGCGGCGTTGCAGGCGTTTCACGCGGGGCTGCCTCCGGGCCGGGCCGATCTGGAGCTGCACCCGGGGGGCGCGCAGAACGTGCTGCGGGCCGCGGAGCAGCTCTACCGGCTGGTCGACGTGCCGTTGGCGGCACGGGCGGCCGATCCGGAAACGGCGTTGCGGCGGGCGCTTCTGGAGGCGTTTCCCGACCGGCTCGCCAGGCTGCGGCCGGGCGCACAGGACCGGGGCACGATGGTGGGGGGCCGCGGCGTGCGGCTCGACGGCGGCTCGCGGGTGCGGCACGAGCCCTTCTTCCTGGCAATCGACATCAACGACGACGGCGGTGAGGCCAGCGTGCGGCAGGCGTCGGCCGTCGAACCTGCATGGCTCACCGAAGGCGAGCTCGCCGCCACGAACCTCCGCAGGGTCGAGGAGCTGCTCTACGCCCCTTCGAGGCGGCAGGTCGAGGCCCGGCTGCGAACCTGCTGGAACGACCTCGTGATTGACGAGACGCCGATCCCGATCCGCGATTCTGCCGCGGCGGCCGCGGTGCTCGCCCGCGAGGCCCTCCCGCAGCTGCCGCGACTCCTGCCGGCCGCCGACACTGCGGCCGGCAGCTTCCTCGCCCGGGCTCGCTGGCTGGCTGGCGCCATGCCCGACCTCGGCCTGCCATGCCTCACCGACGAGGAACTCGCCGCCGAGTTGCCCGCCCTCTGCACTGGCCTCCGCTCCCTCGACGAGATCGCCACGGCCGACTGGCTCTCGCGGCTGCATGCCCGCGTGGGGCACGACCGGATCACGGAGGTCGAGCGGCTCGCGCCCGCCCAGATCGAACTGCCCACCGGCAAGCGGTACAGGCTCACCTACGAACCGGGCGGCCCGCCCATCCTCGCCGTGCGGATCCAGGAGCTCTTCGGCGTCCGGGAGACGCCCACGATCGCCGGCGGCCGTGTCGCCGTGCTGCTGCACCTGCTCGGCCCCAACCACCGGCCCCAGCAGGTGACGAGCGATCTGGCCAGCTTCTGGAAAACCACCTACGCCGACGTCCGCAAGGAGCTCCGCCGCCGGTATCCCAAGCACTCCTGGCCCGACGATCCGCTCGCGGCACAGTCGGCGAAGCCGAAGCGATAACGAATATCGAGTTGGCTCGCCCGCTCGCGGCGCATTTGATCTGATGATCTGTCGAGTCCGTGAGGAGCCGCCCGTGCCCCGGGAGCCGGGCTCGGCGGCAAGCGAAGCCAGGAGGCGACGCGCAGCCGGCGTGCAGTGAGCGGAGGCCAGGATGGCCGGAGCGAACGTCCGGCGACGGGGTGCGGGCGGCCCCGAACCGCTGCCGACACGCGCACTGCGACCGCCGGCAGACCGGTTGTAGCGTGCGTGCCCAGAATGCGGCGAAGACTACGGATATCGCCTGTATCTCATGTGCGGCGCGGAATTTCGCCACTCAGAAATTTCGATCCGCTGCGCCGATCACTGAAACGTCCGTCCGCATCCACGTGGGTGCAACGCCCGCGCGCGGTCGGATCTTTTCGTGCCCTCCTTTTCAGCCCTCCCCTCTTCCCACCTGCAGGAGCGTTTCCATGCGTCGCGCCATGCTCATTCTCGCCGTCGTCACCAGCCTCTTCGTCGCCGCCTCCGCCTCCGCCGAGCAGATGCGTGCCAACAACGGTCAGGCCGCTGCGGCTCGCAAGGGCCCCGTCGCCAAGCTGATCGAGCTCGAGCGCCGCAAGAACGAGTGGCTCCGCCAGCAGTTTGGCCGGTAGTCGACCCTGCAGATGAAGACGGGCCCAGGCCCGTCCGGTCAGTCGGGCGAACCCAGCGCCGCCACCACTGCCGCTGCGAGTAATTCAGGAGGAGAGGCCACATCGATCGTGATGGGCCTCTCCTCCGCCGTTGGACGCTCGAGCACCGCGCACTGGCTCGCCAGCAGCGAGGCTGGCATGTAGTGCCCGGTGCGCCGCTCGAGGCGTTCCCGGATCAACGACTCGTCGCCGTCAAGGAACACGAGCCGCACGCCGGGCCTGCCGGCCCCCAAGCGGTCGCGGTAGCTCCGCTTGAGCGCGGAGCAGGCCAGCACCAGGCCGTGACCGTCTTGAAGAGCATCGCCGATCAGGCTGGCGAGGCGGTCGAGCCACGGACCGCGGGCCGCATCGTCGAGCGGCTGGCCCCTCCGCATCCGCTCCACGTTTTCCGGCGGATGGAAGTGATCGGCGTCGCGGAAGGGGACGCCCAGCCGCGCGGCCACGAGTTCGCCGACGACCGTCTTGCCGCAGCCGCACACGCCCATGATGACGACGACAGGGAGCGGCTTTTCCGGGCTGGCTGCGGGCATGGATTGGATCGCAGGGAGGCGGATGGAGATGATACCGCCACGTCCCCCGGTGCACGCCGCCAATCCGCCTCCCCTGAGGTTCCCCGCCCCGATGACACCCGAATCGCGAGCCTGGCTCGACGGCTTGCGGGCGTTTGCCGGCGCCGGCGCCCCCCCGGCTCCAGGCGATCCGGCCGCAGCCGCCAGCCACACCGCCGAGCGGGGGCTGCTGGCTGCGGCCCTTGTCTCCTGGATCGACACGTCACTGGCCGAACTGCTCCAGGAGCGGGCCGCGGCTGGGAGGGATCCCGAGCCAGCCATCGTGCTGACGACGACGCCAGCGGGGTTCGCCGCGGCTGCGGACGTGCTCGGCCGCGACGATCCGCTCATGCGTCAATGGCGGGAGCGGTTCGCCTGCGTCAGCGAGAAGCACTACCGGCTGTGGTGCATCCGGCACCCCGACGTCGACTATCGTCTGCACGTCAACCACTGGAACTGGATCAAGACCCGGGTGCCGCAGCAGCGTCAGCCGGCCTTCGCCGCGTTTCCACTCGAGCCCGACGAGCGATACTGGCTTCACCGCACTGGCACGGCCGGCGCCGGCCGCGAGCGGCGGTTCTGCCACCTCTGGAAATGGAACGGCCGCACGGCCTCGCTGCTGAAGCCCAACATCGACGAGAGCGTGACGGGGCTGTGACGGAGGCCGCGGTCACCCGCCCGCCGCGTCGCACCGTGCTCTGCCGACCGGCCATGCGGCGGCGACGTCAGCGGCCGAAAGCCCCAGCCCGGCTGAGAAAGTGTTCCAGGAAGCGAAACGCCTGCTCGTTCGACTCCGCGGTCGGGGCGTGCTCCGGCCGATTGGTCATCGCCACGCGGTGATCACGGCCGAGAAGCCGGTTGACCTCGACGGCATGCGAGAGCGCGGCCCACCGGTCCGGCCCGTCCTCGGAGCCCCCTGACACGAGGAAGGGCCGCGGCGCCATGAGGGCATGCAGTTCGTGGAGGTCGTGGCCCGCCTCGACGAGCCGCCTGTAGGCCCCGGTGCGGGGGTTCTCCCGACTCACGCGCCCGCGGCCCCGCGTGACGCCGGGATCGAGCCCGAGGTACCAGGGCTCCTGGTAGTTGACCGCCGGCCGCGACTCGTCGAACACGATGCCGCAGTCCGACCAGACGCCGCACGCGAACGGCTCGTGGAGGCACGAGGCGAACATCGCCCACTTGCCGCCGTAGGAGTGCCCCATCACGCCGATCCGCCGTGGGTCGACCTCGGGCCGCTGGGCGAGCAGCGTGTGGCAGTTGGCGGCGATGCTCGCGAGATAGCTCAGCGGCTGGCAACGGGCACCGTGAAGCTGCGGACGGTAGGCGTCATCGCCCGGCGAGCCGATGGAGAGCGTCACGAACCCTCGCCGAGCCAGTTGCAGGCCGAAGTCAACGTGCCTGCCACGCGTGCCGGCGGTGAGCATCCGCTCGGCCTGCCCGGCGAGCGGCCGCGGCCCGTCGTAGGCCACGCTCACGGCCGGCAGCGCCGCCCCGGGCGGCACGAGCAGATACCCGTGCTGCATCACGTCCGGCGCCACCTCGACCTCGATGAAATGCTCGACGACGCCGTCGCCGCGGTCGCGACGCTCGCCGAGCGTCGACCGCGGCCGCTCGAGGAGGGTGGGCCAGGGCCCCATCGCCGTGTGCCAGAGCCGCACGATCTCCGCCCGCCGAGCCGGCCAGTCGGCGGCAGATGCCACGCGTCGGCCGTCGGCGAAAACCAGCGGCGACCGATAGGCGTCGGCATTGCCGCCGGCGTCGAGGGGCGGGCTGAACCAAGACCGCATCGACTCCGGAAGCGGCGTTTCAATCGAGGTCGCGGAGGCGGGCTCGGCCGCACCAGCGATCCGTGGGCTGATACCCCGCGCCAGCGCGGCAGCAGCGCAGGCTCCGATGAAGCCGCGCCGCGCTCGCCTGGCCGGACTGCCAGCCACCTCTGCGTCATCACGGCTCATCGGCGTCGTCCTCCCTCCGCTCGAGGCTACCGCGCTGAGCGACGCCGCGGCAGGGCATGTTTCCTGCCGCTTCGTTATGCTCTCTCGTTTCCGCGGCCACCACCTCCACGATCCTCGGCACCGGCAAGCACGTACTCGTGCCGCCCTCCTGCGTGCTCGAACCGATGGAGTCCACCGACGGCATGCTGGCCGCGGGTCTCAACACGGCGATCCTCTTCGCAATCCTGCCGAACGTCGCCCGGCGGCGATCCGACGACGACGAGTTTTTTCGGTGACGTGCCCGCCGAGCCCCTCGGGCCGCCCGCCTCGCGGCGGCGGAATTGCGGTTTTGCCAGACGCTGTGTACTTTTCGGCCAGTCCTCATCCCCGGCTGGAGCATCGATGAAGCCCCGTATTCTTCTCACGACGACCTCGTTTCAGGACACCCCCGGCGGCCATCACAAGGTGCTCGCCGACACCGGCTGGGAGGTCGTCACCGCCCGCGGCCCGCTCTCCGAGGCCGACACGCTCGCGCTCGTCGGCGATTACGAGGGCTACATCTGCGGCGATGACGCCATCACGCGCAAGGTGCTGGAAAAGGCCCGCCCGCGGCTCAGGGTGCTCAGCAAGTACGGCATCGGCGTCGACAAGATCGACGTCGCGAGCTGCACTGAATTCGGCATCCCGCTCCTCTTCACTCCCGGCGTGAACCACACCACCGTGTCGGAGCACGCCTTCCTCCTGCTCCTGGCGCTGGAGAAGAACTTCCTGCCGCAGGTCGACTCGACCCGCAGCGGCGGATGGAAGCGGCAGACCGGGCACGAGTTGCTCGACAAGACGATCGGCATCGTCGGCATGGGGAGGATCGGCAAGGAGGTCGCGACTCGCTCCCGGGCTTTTGGCATGAACGTGGTCGGGTTCGACCACTACTGGGACGACGCCTTCTCGTCCGCCCACGGCATCACGCGAGCGGCCTCGCTCGACGACCTCTTCGCCGCCTCCGACTACGTCTCGCTGCACACCAACCTCACGCCGGAAACCCGCGACCTCGTTCGCGCGGAATCGATCGCCCGCATGAGGCCCGGCGTGATCATCATCAACTGTGCCCGCGGCGAAATCGTCAACACGGCCGACATGGCCGCGGCCCTCGCCTCGGGCCGGGTCCGCGGCTACGGCACCGACGTGCTCGACGAGGAGCCGCCGCGGCCCGACCATCCGCTCACGAAGCTGCCGACTTGCATCGTCACGCCGCACGTCGGTTCCCGCACGTTCGAGAGCGTCGAGCGGCAGGCAATGGCCGCAGTCACGAACCTCATCCGGGCGATGCGCGGAGAAAAGCCGCTGGCGCAGGTCAATCCCGAGGTTCCCGTCACGAAGGTCGTCTGACCGCTGGCCGGCCATGGCGCCGCCGTCCTGCACGCACGCACGAGTATCCCAGCCCCGGAGGAGCCGATGCCCGAAACCTTCCACGTGGTCCCCGTCGCCGCCCACGAGGCAATCGTGCGGACCGCCTACATCCACCGCGGCTTCGACGCCACCGAGGCCGATCAGGCCGCGAAGTTGGCCACCGCCGCCACGCGGCACGGCATCCGCACCCACAATGCCATCAAGGCCCTGCATCTCGACGAGCACTTCGGCTCGAAGGCCGGGGGCTGCGTGCCGAAGGCCGCGATCCGCCGGCTGACCAGCCGGTTCGATGCAGCGGAGGCCTGGGACGCCCAGAAGAAGCTCGGGCAGGCGGTCGCCTGGGAGGCGATCGACACCTGCATGCGTCTGGCCGACAAGCACGGCACCGGCACTGTCTCGGTCGACAACGCGTTTCACTATCTGTGGGGCGGCGGCTACGTGATGGAGGCCGCCAAGAAGGGCTACATCGCCTACACCAACTGCACCGCGTCGCTGGCCGAGGTTGTCCCCTTCAAGGGCGTGCATCCCACGCTCGGCACGAATCCGCACTCCTGGGGCTTCCCCACGACCGAGGCAGTCGGGTATCCGATCGTGATCGACTGGGCCACGTCCGTGATCGCGATGGGTCGCGTCCAGCAACTGAAGCGGGAAGGAAAGCCACTGCCGCCGAACGCCGCGGTGGACAAGGACGGCCGGCCCACGACCGATCCGGCCCAGGCCGTGTCGCTTTTGCCCTTCGGCGACCACAAGGGCTACGGACTCTCGCTGATCAACGAGATCGTGGCGGGCTTCATCGGCGGCTCGCTGCCGACGATCCGCAGCCGCGCGGCGGTTCCTGGCGAGAAGCAGGGCTGCGCGTTCTTCTTCCAGGTGATCCATCCCGAGGCGATGAGCGGCGGGGCCTTCGCCCACGGCCGGAGCCAGCCGGCCAACGTGAAGGCCGTGCTGGCCGACATCCTCGGCCACGGCAACGAATCCTGCATGCTTCCCGGCCAGCTCGAGGCCGAGGCCGCCGTGCGGAGCGACAAGGCGGGTGGCCTGCTCTTCTCGACCGCCGAGGTCGAAGCGCTCAACGAGATCGCCCGCGAGGCCGGCGTGCAACCGCTCGATCCGGCCGCGCTGCCGGTCGCCTGATGCCGGCCGCGGCGCCGTCCGTCCCCCACGTTCTTCCGTCCACCGTCACCACACATCCGCGGAGCCATCATGTCGCTGCCCATCAAGCCGAAGGACTCGTGCGCGTTCGACCAGGTCTCGCTCGGTGAGATCATGCTCCGGCTCGATCCGGGCGAGGGCCGGATCCGCACCGCCCGGCAGTTCACGGCCTGGGAGGGAGGCGGCGAATACAACGTGGCCCGCGGCCTGCGGAAATGCTTCGGCCTGAAGACGGCGGTGGTGTCGGCCTTCGTCGACAACGAGGTGGGCCACCTGATCGAGGACTTCATCATGCAGGGTGGCGTGAACACCGACTTCCTGCTCTGGCGTCCCGACGACGGCATCGGCCGTTCCATCCGCAACGGGCTCAACTTCACCGAGCGGGGCTTCGGCATTCGCGGGGCGGTCGGCGTGCCCGACCGGGGCAATACGGCGGCCAGCCAGCTTAAACCCGGCGACGTCGACTGGGAGCACCTCTTCGGCCGGCTGGGGTCGCGCTGGTTCCACACCGGCGGCATCTTCGCCGCCCTCTCGGAATCGACGGCAGCCCTGACGATCGAGGCCGTGAAGGCGGCCAAGAAGCACGGCACGATCGTCTCCTACGACCTCAACTACCGGCCGAGCCTGTGGAAGAGCATCGGTGGCCAGGCGAAGGCCCGCGAGGTCAACCGCGAGATCGCGAAGCACGTCGACGTGATGATCGGCAACGAGGAGGATTTCACGGCGTCGCTCGGGTTCGAGGTGCAGGGCGTCGACCATGCCATCAGCACGATCGAAACTGACGCCTTCCGCAAGATGATCGAGACAGCGGTGAAGGAGTATCCCAACTTCAAGGTGGCGGCCACGACGCTCCGCCGCGTGATCACGGCGACGAAGAACGACTGGAGCGCGATCCTCTGGCACGACGGGAAGTTCTACGACAGCCGCAAGTATCCGGAACTGGAGATCCTCGACCGCGTCGGCGGCGGCGACAGCTTCGCCAGCGGCCTGGTCTTCGGGTTCCTGGAGTTCAACTGCCCGCAGAAGGCGGTTGACTACGGCGCCGCCCACGGCGCGCTCGCCTCGACGACACCCGGCGACACCTCCATGGCTACCCGTTCCGAGGTGGAGAAGCAGATCAAGGGCGGCGGGGCGCGGGTGGTCCGCTGATGATGAGAACCGAGAGCCGGGATCGGCGGAAGCTCGACGAGCGTGGAGGATTTCGCATGTCCAAGACGTATGCGGCGCGAGCGGACGTCGTGCGAAATCATCCCGCGAGGAGACTTCTGCCGGCCCGGCGGTGATCGCTCCCCGCAGAAACGCACCGCATAACGGCTGCGCTCGCGACCAAAGCACTCTGCTCGGCTGCACGAGGCGGCCGGCCGGCGGCAGTTCAGGGTACGATGTCGGAGTGCCCGGGGGAGGACTCCGCCGACTCATGCACACCGCAGGCAGCAGCATGACAGCCCACGGCCCCGACGCAGACGACCCCTACAGGACGTGCGGAGAAACGCCTGCCGGCGCCGACGAGGGCTCCGCGCGGTTTCGCATCCTGCGGCCTTACGCGCGGGGAAATCTGGGCGAGGTCTTCGTCGCCCACGACGCCGAATTGCACCGAGAGGTGGCGCTCAAGGAGATCCAGCCAGCGCGGGCCGACGATCCTGACAGCCGGCGACGCTTTCTGGTCGAGGCGGAGGTGACAGGAGGGCTCGAGCACCCGGGGATCGTGCCGGTCTACAGCCTCGGCACGCACAGCGACGGCCGCCCATATTACGCGATGCGGTTCATCCGTGGCCGCAGCCTGCTCGAGGCCATCGAAGAACTGCACGAGGACATACGTACGGGCGCACTC
>JBIJCD010000119.1:0-8774 GCA_044344895.1 Pirellulales bacterium
CGCTTCAGCGTGCGGCGGAAGGCGGCCCGCTTCGTCAGCTGATCCGCGATGTCCTCGGCGATCAGCTGGGCCTGGATCTCGGGACGGCCCACCTCCTCGACCTTGAGGTTCACCTTGCGGCCGAGCAGCTCCTGGAGTTCGTCCTGCAGGCGATCGACCTCCTGCCCCTTGCGACCGAGGATCACCCCGGGGCGGGCGGAGTGCACGATCACCTTTACCTCGTCGCGGGTCCGCTCGATCTCCACCTTGGGGATCGCCGCGGCGCGGTGCTTCGTCTTCAGGTAGCGCCGCACCTTGAAATCCTCGAGCAGCAGCTCGCGGAAATCCTTCTTGGCGGCGTACCACCGGCTCTTCCATGGCTCGGTGATGCCGGTGCGGAAGCCGACTGGATTGACTTTTTGACCCATTGGTAATGCCTTAACGAGATGCCCTGTCGAACGTCTGTTTCACGGCCCCGTCGGCGGACGGACTCCGTGCCTGCCTCACCGCTCCTCCGCCAGCCGCGTGTCGAGCGCCACCTTGATGTGCGACATCCGTCGCTTGATCCCGAAGGCCATGCCCCGGGCACGCGGTCGGATCCGCTTGAACATCGGGCCCGGATCGATGCGGGCGTCGACGACGATCAGGTCGTCGAGCCCCGCCGCCTGGCGATGCTCCGCGTTGCCCAGCGCGCTCTTGATCACCTTCTCGAGCATCCGGGCGCCCCGGTGCGGCTGGAACCGCAGGATGTCGAGCGCCTCGTCGGCGAACTTCCCCCGCACCAGATCGGCCAGGGCGCGGACCTTGCGGGGGCTGATGCGGGCGTATTTGTGCGTGGCTGTGTAGGGCATGACTCACCTGTGCCGTTGACTGTGCCGTGGCCGGCTCACTTGGCGGCCGGGGACGGCGTCGCCGCTTCCTTCACCTTGCCGCCGTGTCCGCGGAACGTCCGCGTGGGGGCGAACTCGCCGAGCTTGTGACCGACCATGTCCTCGGTGACGAACACCTTCAAATGCTGCTTGCCGTTGTGGACCATGAACGTCAGACCGATGAATTCCGGCACGATCGTGCAGGACCGCGACCACGTCTTGATGGGATCCCGCTTGCCGGAGGCGAGCTGGGATTCGACCTTCTCGAAGACGCGGGGATCGATGTAGGGACCTTTTTTCGCGCTGCGACCCATGTTCCGTGCTTCCGTCCTGAGGGTGTGCCGAGCTGGTGCGTGCGGGAGACGCGGCAGGCCGTTCCGCCGCGCACCCCGGAGCGTTGCCTGTCTGGTTACCTGAGCTTCAACTGTCCGTAACGCCGACTCTTCCGCCGCCGCAGGATCGCGGCGCCCGAAGGCTTTCGCGGCTTCCGCGTGCCACCGCCCTTGGCGCTCTTGCCCGTGGGGCTGACCGGATGGCGGCCGCCCTTGGTGCGTCCTTCGCCACCGCCGTGGGGATGATCGATCGGGTTCATGGCCGTGCCGCGGACCGTCGGCCGGATGCCCATCCAGCGTTTGCGGCCGGCCTTGCCGAGCACGATGTTCATGTGCTCGGAGTTGCCAATCGCGCCCACCGTCGCCCGGCAGGCCGCCGGCACGCGGCGGATCTCGCCCGACGGCAGCGTGAGCTGGGCCCACTGCGACTCGCGGGCCACGAGCACCGCCGCGGAGCCGGCCGAGCGGCAGAGGCGGCCGCCACGGCCAGCCTGGAGCTCGATGTTGTGGATCTGCATCCCCAGCGGAATCGCCGACATCGGCAGGCAGTTGCCCACCTCCGGCGGCGCGTTCTCGCCGCTCTGCACCGAAGCGCCCACCGCGAGCCCCTCGGGGGCCAGGATGAACCGCTTCTCGCCATCGGCGTAGTGGACGAGCGCGATGCGGCAGGTCCGGTTGGGATCGTACTGGATCGACTCCACGCGGCCGGGAATCCCGTCCTTGTTGCGCCGGAAGTCGATGAGCCGGTAGTGCTGCATGTGGCCGCCGCCACGGTGCCGCGCGGTGATCTTCCCCTGGTTGTTGCGGCCGCCCTTCTTCCGCTTGCGCATCCGCAGCTGCTTCGGCGCCTCGGCGCCGGGCGTCAGCTCGGCAAAGTCGGAGACGCTCGCGCCGCGGCGGCCCGGGCTGGTCGGATTGTAGGTGCGAATACCCATGGGAGTACGTCTGCCTTCAGAACAGGTTGATCTTGAAATCGGGCTTGAGGGTGACGACCGCCTTCTTCCAGGCCTTCGTGCTGGTGCGCCGCATGCGGCTGCGCCTCGCTTTGCCAATGCGGTTTTGCACGGCGACTTTCTCCACCTTCACACTGAATAGCTCCTCGACGGCGCGACGGATGTCGGCCTTCGTGGCCTCCGTCACCACCTCGAAGGTGTAGGCGTTGTGCCGGGTGGCGCGATGCATCCCCTTCTCGGTCACGAGCGGCCGGAGCAGCACGTGGTGCGGCGAGAGCCGGGGTGTCAGCGCGGGAGCCGGAGGAACGGGGACGGCCATGACTTACTTCTCCCTCTTGGCGGTCTGCCGGGCGGGCTTGCGGGCGGGTGACTTGGCCGCCCGGGCCGCGGGCTTCTCGCGGGCGGGCTTCTTGCGGGCCGCTGCCGGCTTGCGGGCCGCGACTGACTCCTTCGCCGAGGCGCGGAAGGCGTCGATGGCCCCGGTGGTCATCAGCAGCGCCCGGGGCTGGAGGATCGACCAGGCGTTGAGGTCGCCCACCGGCGACACCGACACGCCGTCGATGTTGCGGGCGCTCTTCCAGAGCATGTCGCTGTGCTTCTCGGGCGCGACGAGCACCGTGTGCTCGCCGATGCCGAGGGCCTTCAGCAGCTTCGCCACCGCGGCCGTCTTGGGCGCCGCCAGATCGAGTCCGTTCACCAACTTGACCTCGTCGTCGGCGAGCCGTGCGGCCAGCGCCATCCGCGTGGCGGCACGCAGGGCCTTCTTCGGCATCCGCCAGCCGAAATCCCGGGGCCGCTTGGCGAAGATGTGGCCACCCCCGCGGCGGGTACCGCTCCGCCTGCCGCCGGCCCGGGCGTTGCCCGTGCCCTTCTGGCGGTAGAGCTTCTTGGTGGATCCAGCCACCTCGCCCCGCGACTTCGTGCGAAACGTGCCCTGCCGCTGGTTGGCCTGATACATGACCACCGCGTCGTGCAGGAGCTGCTTGTTGACGGAGGGGGCGATCTCGGCGGGATCGATCTCGTAGGAGCCGACCTGCTTGCCCGACATGTCATAGACCGCGAGATTCACTTGCCACCCGCCTTCTTCTTGGCGCCGCCGGCGGGGGCCGGGCCGCCGCTGCGCTTCACCTTGTTGGTCTGCCGCACCACGACGTAGCTGCCATTGGGCCCGGGCACCGCGCCGCGGACGAGCAGCAGGTTGTTGTCGCGGTCGACCCGCACGAGCCTGACGTTGCGCATCGTGCACCGCTCGTTGCCGAACCGCCCCGCCATCCGCTTGCCCTTGAAGACGCGGGCGGGCGACGTGTTCATGCTCGTGCCGCCCTGGTGGCGGTGAACCTTCTTCACGCCGTGGCTGGCCCGCTGCCCCTTGAAGCCGTGCCGCTTCATCACACCGGCCGTGCCGCGACCCTTGGTCGTGCCGACGATGTCGACCGCCTCCACGCCATCGAAGAGCTCGACGGTGAGCACCTGGCCCACCTCGACGCCTTCGTAGACACCGCGCAGCTCGCGGACAAAACGCTGCGGCTCGCAGTTGGCCTTGGGAGCGGCCGCGGCACCCGCCGCGGCGGCCCGCTTGGCCCGGCGGCCGTCGAGCTTGGCGACCTGGCCGCGGACGGCGCGGCCGACGAGCCGACGGGGCTTGTCGAGAAAGCCCAGCTGCACGGCGTCGTAGCCGTCGCGGGCGACCGACCGCACCTGCGTCACGGGGCACGGCCCGGCCTCGATCACGGTGACCGGCACCACGATGCCGGAAGCGTCGAATACCTGCGTCATCCCGACCTTGCGGCCCAGGATGCCCTTGCGGCCAGCCTTGGTTCCAGCCTTGGTTTCTGCAGCCATATTCATCGCAGCCGAAACGAATCCCTCGGGGTGGGGCGGCGCTCCGCTCCCGTCCCGCTTCGTTTCGCGATCACGCTCGAAGCCGTTGGCTGCGGGAGCACCCGGGGAATTCCCCGAGCCTTACCCACAACGCCTTCCAAGCATGCCGTGTCGTGCGCTCCTGATGGTGTTGGTGGTGATCTGCTGTGGTGTGGATGGACGGCCCGGGGCGTCACCGCGACGCTAGCGGGAGGATGCCTTGATCTTGATGTCGACGCCGGCCGGCAGGCTCAGCTTGTTGAGCGCCTCGATCGTCTTGGCCGTGGCCTGGACGATGTCGATCACCCGCTTGTGTGTGCGAATCTCGTACTGCTGGCGGGCCTTCTTGTCGATGTGCGGACTCGAGAGCACCGTGTAGCGCTCGATGCGGGTGGGCAGCGGGATCGGGCCGTGCACCTCGGAATTGGTGCGCTTGGCGGTGTCGACGATCTCCGCGGCGCTCTGGTCGAGCACCGCATGGTCGTACGCCTCCATGCGGATTCGGATGATTTCCTGCGTCGGACCAGCCACGACGATCTCCTGAAAAGCTGACTCGAAACAACGATCCGACCGACCTCGTCCACGTTCGTTCAGTCGCAGGCCCGCGCGAGCCGGAAATCCAGCCCGCCGGCACCGAAGAAAGCCTCCGGAGAGGCTCTTTTCCGCGACACCCTTCGGGACGATCTGTGCGGCATCGCAAGGCAGCTTCCGCTGCCGGCGCGTCGACAGATCAACCGCGGCCAGCCATGGCCGCCGCGGTGTCGCTGCGGAGGGACTAGGAATTTATGACCACCGCTGCGGCGTGTCAACACGCCACGTTTTCAAGGCACAACGCCGCGCCGCGGCGGTCGCACGCCATCTCCCCACGCCCCCGCCGCCGCATCCGGCGGCGGCACGAGCCCGGCCGGTGCGGCCGCTCGCTCGCCGGATGACCGCAAAAGGTGGGCATTTTCAGCGTGCTTGACTACCCTGTCGACCCCGTCCGACCAGGCCGCCCGCGGCGGCGAGCTGGCGGCATCGCCCCCGGAGATACCAGCCATGACGCACCACGCCCCGCCCGCCTCGGCCGACCTCTTCAGCCTCGTCGGCCGGTGCGCGCTCGTCACCGGCGCCAGCCGCGGCCTGGGGCTGCAGATGGCCCGGGCACTGGCCCGGGCGGGCGCCGACCTGGCGATCACGGCCCGCTCGGTCGACGCGCTCGAGGCATCCCGCCGCGAACTCGAGGAGTTCGGCCACAGGGTCGTGCCGCTGCCCCTCGACCTCCGGGAGGAACGAAGCATCCGCGAGGCGGCGTCCGCCGCCGAGACCGCCCTGGGCGGCATCGACGTGCTCGTCAACAACGCCGGCTGCAACATCCGCAAACCCACGGTCGATGTCACCTGGGACGACTGGAACACGATCGTCGACACGAATCTGCGCGGCACCTTCTTCATGGCGCAGTCCGTCGCCCGCTTCATGCTGCCGCGGCGCCGGGGCCGGATCATCAACATCGGCAGCGTGACGAGCGTGTTCGGCTACGCGGGGCTGGTGCCCTACTCCGCCAGCCGCGGCGGCGTGAAGCAGATGACGATGGCCCTGGCCGATGAATTCGGCCCGCAGGGCGTCACGGTCAACTGCCTGGCGCCGGGCTGGTTTCGCACGGCTCAAAACGACGTGCTCTATCGCGACGAGGAGTGGCTGGCCTACATCACCGACCGCATCCCGATGCGGCGACCGGGACGGGCCGACGACCTCGACGGCGCCGTGGTGTTTCTCGCCTCGGACGCCAGCGGCTACGTCACCGGCCAGACGCTCCTCGTCGACGGCGGCATCACGACCGGCTCGACGCGGGCCCTGCCGCGGAAGAAGGACTAGGTCGGGTTACGCCGCACCGAGGCCCGTGGCCTGCGTCAACAGCATCGGCCCCTCTTTATCGCTCCATAGCCGTTCGTTGCATCCGTGAGGGGCTGCCCATGCCCCACGAGCCGGGCTTGGCGGCAAGCGGAGGCATGGATGCCGAAGTGCAGCCGGCATGCAGTGAGCGAAGGCCTGGAGGGCCGTAGCGACCGTCCGGCGACGGGGCATGGGCGGGCCCGAACCGTCGCCGCGGCGTCTGCGGCTCGAGTGCAACGCGGACAGGCCCGCGAGACGCCGTGTCGGGGCGGAGCCTCCGCGGGCGGCGCCGGCTCGTCGCTACACGAACGCCTCGGCCGTTTCGGCCGGGGCAGGGCCGTATTTCAGTGGGGCCATGGTGAAGCTGGCGCGGCCCTGGCTCACGCTCCGCACCGCCTTCGAATAGCCGAACATGCTCGCCAGCGGCGCCTCCGCGGTGAGCACGTTCACGCCGCCGCGGAGCTCCGTGTTGGTGATGATCGCCCGCCGCTGCTGCAGGTCGTTGATGACGTTGCCGAGGTGGTCCTCCGGCACGCTCACCTCCACCCGCATCACGGGTTCCAGGAGCACCGTGCCCGCCTCGGCCAGCAGCCGGTCGATGGCCTCCGCCGCCGCCATCCGGATGGCCACGTCGGACGGGGGCGGATCGGGCAGCGGGCTTTCGAGCACGACGATCCTGGCGGCCCACAGCGGGCAGCCCTTGAGACCGCCCCGCTCCGCGCTCTCGCGGACCGACTGCGTCATGAGCGCGGCGATGGCCGCGGTCGATTCATCCTGCGGAAACCAGCCCTGCTCCACGGTCACCGGCGCCTGTTCGTCGGTCGGCTCGGCCCGCACGGTCACCGTGGCGACGAGCGTCTGGCCGCCGACCTGCCGGTTGATGCTCCCCCTCGCGGTGGCTGGCCGGGCCAGCGTTTCCTTGTAGCTCACCCGCGGCTCGTGCACCCGGCAATGAAGGTTGAAATCCCGCTCCAGCCGGTGCCGGATCACCTCCAGGTGCAATTCTCCCATGCCGGAAATCAGCGTCTGCCCGGTCTCCTCGCTCTCCACCGCGCGGAAGGTCGGATCCTGCCGCTTCATCATCTCGAGCACCTCGCCGAGCTTCTTCCGCTCCAGGCTCGTCTCCGGCTCGATCGCCATCGAGATGACGGTCTCCGGAAACTGGATCTGCTCGAGCAGGATCGGCTCGGCCGCGTCGCAGAGGGTGTCGCCCGTGATGCTGGCCCGCGGGCCGATGACGCCCACGATGTCCCCCGCCTCGGCCTGCTCCACCTGCTCGCGGCGGTCGGCCTGCACATGCCAGATCTGGGCGATATTTTCCTTCTTCTGCCGCAGCGGATTCCAGGCGCGGCTGCCCGCCTTGAGCGTGCCCGAATAGACGCGAACGAACGACAGGTCGCCGTGCTTCTCCGCCACGATCTTGAACACGAGCCCGCAGAACGGCGCCTTCGGATCGGCCTTCCGCGAGATCGTCTTCGGCGGCCCCTTCTTGCCGTCCTGCTTGGCATCCTTCTTCCCGTCGAGCGCCGCGGGATCGAGCCCCTCGACCGGCGGCACGTCGGCCGGGCTCGGCAGGTACCAGGCGATCGCGTCGAGCACCGGCTGCACGCCGATGCAGTCGAGCGCCGACCCGGCGAGCACGGGCACCACCTGCCGGAGAATCGTCGCCTGGCGGACCGCCTTCCGCATCACGTCGCCGGGGATCGGCGCCTCCGCCAGGGCCAGCTCCGCCAGCTCGTCGGAGAAGTCGAAGAGCGTCGACACCAGCTGCTCCCGCCAGGTCGCCACCTGCTCGGCCAGCTCGGCCGGGATGGCCGACCGCGTCACCGCAGCGCTGCCGGCGGCCCCGGCCAGGGCCTCTTCCTTCGACGGGAACGTGAGCAGCTCCATCTCGACGAGGTCGACGAGTCCGCGGAACGGGTCCTTCACGTGCGGCGGCCCGAGGCCCAGCGGCACCTGCAACACGAGCGGCCGGGCCGCCAGCCGGCCCTCGATCTGGCGGACGGTGCCGAAGAAATCGGCCCCTTCCCGGTCGAGCTTGTTCACCAGCGCGATCCGCGGCACGCCGTAGCGGTCGGCCTGCCGCCAGACCGTCTCGCTCTGCGCCTCGACCCCCTCGCGGGCGGAGAAGACGACGACGGCCCCGTCGAGCACCCGCAGGCTCCGCTCGACCTCGGCGGTGAAGTCGACGTGCCCCGGCGTGTCGATCAGGTTCACGTTCACGTCGCGCCAGCGGAAGCTCACCGCCGCCGAGTAGATCGTGATCCCGCGCTCCTGCTCCTCGGGATCGAAGTCGGTGACGGTGGTGCCGCGGTCGACGTCGCCGAGGCGGTGGCTCGTCTTCGTGAAGAAGAGCAGCCGCTCGGTGAGCGTGGTCTTGCCGGCGTCGATGTGGGCGACGATCCCGATGTTGCGGATGGATTCCAGCGGTCGGCCCATGCGGCTCTCCCTCACATCTTCTCGACGGTGCCGATGCCCAGCAGCGCCAGCCCCTGCCGCAGGATCCGGCCCGTGAGATCGCACAGCGCCAGGCGGCTGGCCCGATCCTCGCCTTCGGCCTTGAGCACCGGCAGGGCGTCGTAGAACGACGAGTAGCAGCCGGCCAGGTCGTAGAGATACGCCGAGAGCAGGTTGGGGCGGTAGTCGGCCTCGACGTCCTCGAGCGCCTCGGAAAACCGCACGAGCTCGAGCGCCAACGCCCGCTCCCGCGGGTCGGCGAGTCGCACGGACCGCGTCGCCGCCCGCAGCTGCTCCCGGTCGATGCCGGCCCGGCCAAAAATCCCCTCCACGCGGGCGACCGCATACTGCATGTAGGCCGCGGTGTTGCCGGTGAGCTGCAGCATCTTGTCGAAGCTGAAGACGTAGTCGGTGGTACGGTTTTGCGAGAGGTCGGCGTACTTGATCGCCCC
>JBIJCD010000107.1:0-9218 GCA_044344895.1 Pirellulales bacterium
GGCCGCCTTGGGCATGCTCCACACCACGCTGGTGGCCTCGTCCTGGGCGATGGTGTGCCAGCCGCGGGACCGCAGCCGTAGCATGCCCTTGGCACCGTCGGCCCCCATGCCGGTGAGCAGCAGCGCGACGCCCGGCTGCGGCCAGGCGTCGGCGACACTGTCGAAGAAGACGTCCACGCTCGGCCGAAAGAACACGTCTCGTGGCTCCGTGCGGTATTCGAGGGTGCGGGCCTTCGTCAGCACCATATGGTCGTTCGTCCCGGCCAGCAGGACGTCCCCGGCGGCCGGCCGGTCGCCGTGCTCGGCGACCCGCACAGCCTTGCCGGTGCGGTCTCCCAGCCACTTCGCCAGGCCCTGCGCGAAGGCGACGTCGACGTGCTGCACGAGGAGAACCGCCGCGTTCCAGTCGTGCGGGAGTGGCAGCAGGAGGTCGGAGATCGCCTTGGGTCCGCCCGTCGACGCGCCGACGACGACCAGCCGCGGCGGCGTCCCGGCGTCGGGGCGGGGTGCCCGGCGGGGCTCCGCCGATGCGGCAACGATCTTGGCGATGATGGCGATCTTCTCGACGAGGGCCCCGGCGCCGGTGACCTCGCCCGAGGGGCCCAGCACCGGCGTGTCGACGGCGTCGAGCGCGCCGTGGCCCATGGCATCGTAGACGAGCGAGATGTTCCCACTCACGGTCGCCGTGACCACGAGAATCGCGCACGG
The DNA here is from genome assembly GCA_044344895.1 of Pirellulales bacterium. Lineage (GTDB taxonomy): Bacteria > Planctomycetota > Planctomycetia > Pirellulales > UBA1268 > CAMCQY01. The sequence continues at coordinate 709 of JBIJCD010000107.1, forward strand.
AGTTGCGGCCATGATCTGCCGCGTGGCCTGCACGCCGTCGACGTGGGGCATGATCAGGTCCATCAGGATGAGGTCGGGCCGGTCACGCCGTGCCATGGCGATCGCCTCCACGCCGTCGACCGCCGTCCAGGCCACCGCGTGATCCGGCAGGGTCGACACCACGCGGCGGAGCGCCTCACAGGCCGCCCGCATGTCGTTGACGATCGCGATCCTCACGGGCGTTCCCCTGGAGTGATGGTGCAGTGAACGCTCGGCCGGCCGGGGCGATCAGGGCTCCGGCGTGCCGGCGAGTTCGATGATCGTATTGAGGAACGTCTCGTCGTGGAAGCTGCTCTTCGTGAGGTAGCGATTCGCGCCGGCGTCGATTCCCCGCTGCCGATCCTCATCCCGATCCTTGTAGGATACGATCACGATCGGGACGTTCCTGCGGCTGGCGTCGGACCTGATCAGCGACACCAGGCCGATCCCGTCCAGGCGGGGCATATCGACGTCCGTCACGATCAGGTCGTAGGAGGTGCCGCGGACGGCGTTCCACCCGTCGACGCCGTCGACGGCCACGTCCACGTCGAAGCCGCGTGATTGCAGGAGTTGCCGTTCCAATTCCCGCACGGTGATCGAGTCGTCGACAACCAGAATCCGCCGCCGCCGCTGCTCGACCGGGCGATCGACCTCGATCCGCGGCAGCCGCCGGCCCATCAGCACGTTGTCGATCGACCGCACCAGGTCCTCGACATCGACGATGAGCACGGGATCGCCATTTTCGAGAAGCGACCCGCTGTTGATGTCGGGAATCCTGCCCAGCCTCGGGTCGAGGGGGCGGACCTCCAGGTCGCGCTCGCCGAGGAACGCGTCGACGATTATGCCGAACTGCTGGCCCCGGTCGCTGACCACGACGACTGAAAGAGGCTCGGTGGGCAACGCCACCGCGGGCAGCTCGAGAATCTGCGACGCCATCACGAGGCCGATGGCCGTGCCGTCACGATCGAAGTACTGTCGGCCCTCGACGGTGCGGATGTCGGTGGCGTCGAGTGAGACGATCTGGTCGATGCGGGTGAGGGGAAACGCGTAGGGCTCGCCTCCGATGTCGACGAGCAGCGCGCGGATCACCGACATTGTGATCGGCAGCTGCAGCGTGAACATCGTCTGCCGGCCGGTCGTGCTCGACAGCCTCACGCTGCCGCCGACCGCCTTCACCATCCGCTGCACGACGTCGAGCCCCACGCCGCGGCCGGAGATCTCCGTCACCCGATCCTTCGTGGAGAACCCCGGCAGGAAGAGAAACTCCAGGACCTCCTGCTCGGTCAGCCGCTCGGCGACCGGGGCGGCGACCAGTCCACGGGCCACGGCCCGGGCCCGCACCTGCGCGATGTCGACGCCGCTGCCGTCGTCGCTGACCGTGATGTTCAGCATGCCGGCGCGGTGTCGGGCCTCGAGAAGGATCGTGCCTGTGGCCGGCTTGCCCAGCGCGCCGCGCAGCGCTGGCAGCTCGATCCCGTGGTCGAGCGCGTTGCGGATGAGATGGGAGAGCGGTGCCTCGAGCTTGTCGAGGATGTCGCGGTCGACGCCGGTCTGCTCGCCGCGGACCTCCAGCCGGACCTGCTTCCCCAGCTCCCGGGCCACGTCGCGGACCAACCGGGGAAATCCACCGATCCCGTCGGCCAGGGGCCGCATGCGACTGACGATCACCTCGTGGTGCAGTCTGTTCGAGAGGTCCTCGTTGCGACGCGCGAAGGACTCGAAGTCTTCGATGTGGCCGATGAGGTCGGCCAGGATCGCGTCGGCCCGCTCGTGTGCCATGCCGAGCAGCGAGGTCAGCGCCGCGGGCAAGGGCGTCTCCTCGGCACGGCAGCGGTCGAAGATCGTGGCGAGCGCGTCGCAGAGGTCGACCTGGCCGGCACGCAGCTTGAGCAGGCCGTCGACGAACGGCCGCAGCTGACGCGCCTCGACCAGCGATTCGCCCGCCAAGCCCACCAGCCGCGTGAGGCTCTCGGCGGACACCCGCACCACGCGATCGATCCGGTCGAACTCTCGGGCGGCGGCCGCGGGAGCCGGCGCGGCGTCCGCCGCCGGCGGCGGTGGCTCCGCTGCGGGCGCTGGGATCGGCGCTGGCGGCTGGTTGGCGGGGGCGAAGGGGCCGGCGGCGACGGCGCTACCCTGGTCCGAGATCACCGCTGCGCCCGTGACGGACGGAGCCGCCGGCGCGGTCGACGCGCGCGGGAGCGCGGCGGCCTCGGGGTCGGCCACAAGGCCGCCCAATCGCTCGACCAGCGTGTCGGCTCGCCTGCCCCACGGGCCGTCCTGCGCGAGGGCGTCATCGGCGCGGCCGATCGATGCCAGGAAGTCGACCCCGGCGAGCAGCACGTCGGCGTGCTGCTCGCGGACGGTGAAGCGGCCCTTGCCCGCGGCCACGAACACGTCCTCCATCGCGTGGGCGACGCGGACCGCCGGTTCGAGGCCGACGATCCTGGCGGCACCCTTGAGCGAGTGCGCCGCCCGCATCATGGCCTCGATGGCCGCCGGCGAACGCGCCTCGTTCTCGATCGCCAGGATGGCCGCCGACAGCGCAGCGGTCTGGGTGTCCGCCTCCAGGCGGAACAGCTCCAGCATCGAGAATCCGCTGAGATCGCTCACGGTACTTCAGTCCACGAGGCGTTCGCGCAGCGCGCGGAAGAGCCGCGACTCATCGAGCACGCCCACAGTGCGGTCATTGACGTCGCACAGCGCTGCGGTCAGTGGCAGCGACGCGGCGCTGACCGTGGCGGGGACGGGACGCAGCGCCGCAGTCGGCACGCGGTGGACGCCGGCGACCTCGTCGACGCCGAAGACCCAGCGGTCGCCCTCGCGATCCACCACCAGCAGCCGCGAGTTGCGACCCGCATCCGCCGGAGTGGGTTGTGCGTCGAGGCCGAGCAGTCGGCCGAGACTCACGCACAGCTGCAACTGGCCGCGGATGTTCACGATGCCCTCGAGAATGCCGCCCTTGACGTGGGGCAGATGGTGCAGCCGCCGTTGCGGGGCGGTCTCCACGAGCACGCTGGCGGGCAGCGCCAGCCATTCGACACCGATGCGGAACACGAGCATGCTCGTCGCCGCGCTCTCGGCGGCCCGCTCGGGCTGGTCGAGCACCTCCCCCCAGGACTCGAGGTAGCCATCCGGTGCCGGCCGATCGAAGAAGCCTCGCGCCGCTTCTGCCAGCACGGGGCAGTTGCGACAGTGGATGAACTGCTCCAGTTCCGGGCAGCTGCGGTCACCACTGACACCGATCAGGCGCCAGCAGTCGGGCGGCGGTGCCGTGGTCGTGCGGGGCGCGGAACGGTTCACCGGTCCTCCTTGCGGGCGAATGCGCGGGCGGCCGACTGCCGGTAGTGCTCCGCCAGCGCGGTGTCGCCGCGGCGGGAGGCGGCCAGGCCGAGGGACAGGAGGGCCTCTTCGTGTCCGGGGTCGAGGGAGAGCGTCTTGTGCAGGCAGGCCTCGGCGCGGTGGGGGTCGCCGGCCGAATGGTGGATCATGGCCATCAGGAACGAGAGCTCGGGCGTCGCTCCCGACGCCCGCTCGTGACGCTGGCACAGCTGCAGCGCCTCGGCATGGCGCCCGGCGTTGGCGAGCCGACCGGCCTCGTGGAGCAAGGCCGGCGGCGTGTCGCAGGACCGATCCCGGGCCGAGTGCCCGAGAGCCGCAGGCGGCGGGCTGCTGTCAGCCGACGCTGCCGACCGGGGACGTGCCGGCGCGGACGCCGTCGCGAGGGGGCGTCCCGCGTGCGGCCGGGGCCCCCGTCGCAACGCGAACGACGCATGTTCGGCGGCGGGGATCCACGGTTCACGCAGGATCGGCGGCTCGGCCGCCCCCAGAATCAGGATGCCGTCGGGGGCCAGCAGGCGTTCGAGGACCTGCTCGACACCGGCCCGGGCTTCGGCCGTGAGGTAGATGAGGAGGTTGCGGCAGAAGATCACGTCGTAGGGATCGCGGCCCGCGACGAAAGACTCGTCGAGGATGTTTCCCCAGGAGAAGTTCACAGCTCGCCGCACGACGTCGTCGAGCCGAAAGGCGGCACCGTCAGCCTGGAACCAGCGGTCGCGAAAGCTCCGGTCATGGTTCCGGAAGGCGTTGGCGAGGTAGGTGCCGGACGCGGCCCGCGACAGGCAGGCCCGGCTGACGTCGACGGCGTCGATCGTAAAACTCGCCGTGGACCAGTCCGCGGCCAGCAGCGTCATGGCGACCGAAAAGGGCTCCTCGCCGGATGCGCACGGCGCACAGAGCACCCGCAGCGGCCGCGGGCCCGGCAGTGCCGTCCGGGTGGCGGCGAAGCTTCTGAGCACGTCGAACACCGACGGATCGCGGAAGAACCAGCTCTCCGCCACCACGATCTCCTCGACCATCAGATCGCGCTGCTCCGGGTCGGCCTCCAGTCGGTGGGCGAACACGGCGGCGTCGTGCACGCCGGCGGCGGCCATCCGACTGCGGACGGCCCGTTCGAGCGCCGCTACGCCGATGGTGTCGACGTCGAGGCCGATCCAGCGGCGCAGCAGCGCCTCGGCGGCGCGGACGGCCGGGTCTCGGAGCGGCGCGGTTGGTGAGGTGGGCTGCATGACTCGGACACCGGTCAGGCTGGGGGAGAGGCGGGATCGGCCGACGAGGCGGTGTTCCGTGCCGCCGCGGCCGTCACGGAGGCATCGGCGAGGTCGGCAGCCAGCTCCGGCGGCAGCAGGTGCTCGACGGCGAGCAGCTGGACGGTGCGATCGTCGATCCGCAGCAGCCGTCCCAGGTAGGGGGCGTCGGGAACGTGCAGTGTGGGCAGCGCGGCGTCGGCGTCGGTCGTCGTGCGGACGCCGAGCACGTTCTCCGCGACGAGTCCCAGACTGAAGCGGGCCGCACTGCGATGATCGCCCCCGATCCCGCAATCGACCACGATGACGCGGGTACTGAGGCGTTCGCGGAGCGGGGTGTCGGCCAGCCGCCTGCCGATGTCGAGGAGCGGCACCAGCCGGCCCCGGTAGGCGAAAACACCGCGTACGTACGCCGGCGCCCGCGGGATCGGTCGTGCCGGCACCAGCGGCAGCACCTCCGTCACCTGACGCGACTCGATCGCGTAGAGCTCCGACTCGACGGTGAAGGTGAGCAGTTGCATGGTGTGCGGGTCGCGGAGCATGCCGCCGTCGGCCTGGGCCTTTGGCGTCGTCAGGTCGTGAACCGAGAGACCTCCTCCTTGAGATCGCCGACGGCGGCCCGCAGGTGCGTGGTCGCCTTCCCGAAGTCGTCGAGCGACGTCGCCGTGCGTGTGGCGCCCTCGGCGAGCCGTATCATCGCCTCACGGATCTGCTCGGCGCCCTGGGACTGGGCCCGCATGCCCTCGGTAACCTGGCCGAAACGTCCGTTGATGCCATGCACGGCCGAAATGATCTCGCCCAGTTTCGCCGAAACCTCGCCGATCTCGCGGACACCGGAGCGCACCTGCTCGGCGAACTTGTCCATCTCCATCACTCCCGCCGAAACGCTGTACTGCATCTCCTTCACCATCCGCTCGATGTCGAGCGACGCCACGGCGGTCTGGTCGGCGAGCCGGCGGATTTCGCGGGCCACGACGAGAAAGCCGGTGCCGTATTCGCCAGCCTTCTCGGCCTCGATGGCGGCGTTGATCGAGAGTAGGTTCGTCTGGTCGGCCACCTTGGTGATCGTCGTGACGGCGAGGTTGATCGTCGCCGCCCGCTCGCTGATGACGGCCAGCTTCGCGCCGAACGACGACGTGCTCTCGGCGAGGTGCCGCATCGTGCCGTCCATGTCCGCGAGGTTGCGGCGGCCGTCGGTCGCCATGTGGCCGGTGTGGGCCGCCATGTCGTTCACCTCGGTCATCGTGCGAAGCAGTTCTTGGCTGGTGGCCGAGATCTGCTTCACCGCCGCCACCGCTTCGCTCGTCGACGCACCGTAGTCGGCGATGACCTGCTGCTGCTCACTCGACGTGGCTTGGATAGCCGTGGCCGTGGAGATGAGCGCCACCGAGCTCTTCTGGATGCGGCCGATCAGACCGCGCAGGTCGTTCGTCATGGTCTGGATGGCCGCCAGCAGGGCGCCCGTTTCGTCGTCGCTGGTGGGGGCGACGTTCGCCCGCAGATCGCCGGCCGCCACCTGCCGCGCCACGTCGACCGCGGTGCGGATAGGGATGGAGATGCTCCGTGCCACAGCCAGCGCCGCCAGCGTGACGCCGAGGATCGTCGCCAGCGACAGCCCGATGATCGCGGCCCGTTGAAAGCGCACGAGTGCATAGGCTTCGTCGGCATCCTGCTTGACCGTCATGCCCCAGCGGTAGCTGGGAAGGTAGCACCACGCCGCGACCACGTCTCGGCCGCGGTAGTCGACCGCCTTGCCGAATCCGCGGGCGCCGCTGGCGGCCCGTTGGGTGGCGGAGGCCTGGGCCGAGCCGAGCGGGATCTGCATCCGGAACGCGGCGTTGGGCGCGTGGCGCAATGGTGCCGTGACCAGCACGCCGTCACCCACCCTGGCGGCCGTGACGATCTCGCCCGTGTCGCCGAGCCCCGTGAGATTCGACAGCGCCTGCCATATCCGCTGTGGCTCGAGCCCGAGCGCCAGCACGCCGACCACCTTGCCGTCGTCGACGATCGGGCTGGTGACGAATGCCAGCGGTGTGGCCGCCCGGCCGTAGGTCTGGAACCCGCTCATGTCTGCCTGCAGCAGGGTGCGCGAGCGGTCGAACCCCGCGGCGAGTTCGGACGAGGCGAGCGGGCCCGACAGGAGCGAGCCGCCCAGGGGGATGGAGTCGTCGAGGGCGTGGACGATGCGGCCGCGGGTGTCGATCAACAGCAGTTGCGTGTAGCCAAACGCGTTGGCCGCGTAGCCCAGGAACGGTGCAAACCCGGATGTCGACGAGGCGATGGCCTCGCGAAGCGCCGTGGCGTCGGCGGCCCCGGTTCCACCTTGCCCGCCGACCGCCGCGAGTTCGCGCAGGGCACGGATCACGCTCGGTGCCCGCGACACGGCCATTCCGTCGCGCAGCCGCTCGGTCGCGTACGTCTCCAGTTCCTGGGCCTTCGCCGCCGCGATCCGCACCAGGTTGTCGCGGACCGAGTTCTCCAGGGCCGTGCTGGCGATCCTCGCGGTGATTGCGGTGAGCACCCCGCAGGGGATCAGCGCGATGACGAGGAACCAGAACAGCAGCCTGCCGGCGATCGATCGCCGCTGCTCGGCGGTGGCGGCGCGGGTGAACGTCATCGTGGTGGCGGCTCCCCGACGGCCGACCGGCGGATGGCGGCGGAGGCCGCCGGCTGAGGTCCGCCTCGGTCGTGGTGAAGGCCCTGCAGGAAGTGCTCCCAGGCCGAGCGGGACCGTGAGATTGGGAACGGCACTGGTCGCACCGCCGTGCGGCTGCTCCAGACGATATCGAACTGGCGGTCGCCGCGGACGCGGCCGATGAACACCGGCTGCCAGGCATGTTGCGTATCGGGGTCGATGGCGATGATGCCCGCCGGCGCATCGAGGCTCTGGGAGCGGAGCGCCTCCCGGACCTGCCGGACGTCGACGGTCTCTGCCTCCTGTACCGCCTGGGCCCACATCCGCACGCTGTCGTACGCATTGACGACCGCCGCCGTGGTGGAGCGGTCCTCGCCATACCGGGCCTTGAATGCCCGGACGAACGCGAGGTTTTCCGGGCGGTCGATGCTCTGGAAATAGTTTGCCGCCACGTAGTTGCCCACGGCGTCGTCGACGTCCAGCTTCCGCAGGTCGTCCTCGGACAGTTCGAAGGCGACGACGGGAGTGCGGTCCGGGCGGACGCCGGCGGCACGCAGCCGGCTGAAAAAGGCCGTCGCCGCGTCGCCTGCCAAGGAGCAGAGCACGACGTCCGGTTCGAGTTCCACGACGCGACGCACGGCGTCCTCGACGGAGGTGCTGGCCGGCGGTAGGTACATTTCGTCGAGGACCTCGTCGCCCACGCCGCGGATCTGGTCGGCGGCGATCGCGTTGATGCACCGCGGCCAGACGTCGTCGGGACCGACCAGCAGGAAGCGTCTGGCCGAAAGGTTGTCGTGGCACCACTGCACGGCGGGGGTGATCTGCTGGTTCGCCACCGCGCCCGTGGAAACGACCGACGCCGAGTGTTCGAGGCCCTCGTAGGGCCGGATTTGCAGCAGCAGGTGGTCGGCGTGCTCGATGACCGGCAGGATGACCTTGCGGTCGCCGCTCGTGCCGCAGCCGATGATGACGCTGGCCCGCTCGTCCCGGATCAGTCGCTCCGTCTGCCGTGCCAGCCCGCCTTCCGGGCCGGTGGCGGCGATCACCCCGCGGACCCGCCTACCGAGCAGGCCGCCGGTCCGGTTGATCTCGTCGATCGCCATCAGCATCGCGTCGATCATCGACCGTTCGCTGGCGGCGAGCGGTCCGGACGGCGAGTGGAGAATGCCGACGACAACGGGGCGCCGATCGACGAGCAGGCGATCGGCCAGCAGCCAGGCCAGCGCCGCGCCGCCCGCCAGTGCGGCCAGGAGCGGGAGGCCATGACGCCA
>JBIJCD010000108.1:0-9184 GCA_044344895.1 Pirellulales bacterium
ATTGCCGGCGATGACGATGCCGAGCATCGAAAAGCAGAACAGCGACAGCGCCTGGAAGAATCGCGGAAACCGCCCCGGCCTGTGCAGGTGCCCTCCCGACGACACGTGGACCTCGTGGTCGGTGACCTCGTGCAACTCGTCGTGCATGTAGCCCGACGCATACACGTGGATACAGGTCGCGATGAACGTCACGACCACGAACATCAGCACGGTCAAGGCGTCGATATACCAGCCGATCGAAAGCCGCAGCCTGCCACCCTCGTAGAGCGTGTACCAGTCGCCGGAGGAGGCGGCGGGCTGGTGGGCCGGCCCGTGGCCGGCGTCCGTATGATCACCGTGACCGGCCGTATCGTGACCGGCATCGGCGTGCACCGCATCGCCATGCCCGGCCGATGCACCATGGCCGCCGTGATCGACGGCGACCACCGGATGGGCTGCAAGCCAGGTACCGAGCGCCGCCAGCGAGAGCCCGAGCGACACCACGATCGCCGCGGTGGCGACCCAGGCGGCGTTGCGGCCGTGGTGCCCCATCCGCGGGCCGAAAAACAGGATGGCGACGAACGACACCAGCGGCGCGAGCCAGGCGAGCCCCAGGAGCGTCGGGAGTTGGGAGGCGGTTTCCATGGTCGTGCCTCGCGGGCGCAGCCCTCGAGTTCGTCAGCCCTTGAGTTCGTCCGCGCGGTCGATGTCGACGGTGGCGTGGTTGTTGTAGAAGTTGAGCGTGATCGCCAGCGCGACCGCTGCCTCGGCCGCGGCCAGCAGGATGACGAACAGCGCGATCGCCTGGCCATCGAGCCCCAGCGTCGCCGCGCCGTCGCCCCGCAGGACGGGCGAGGAGAACGCCACGAAGTTGACGTTGGCGCCGTTGAGGACGAGTTCGATCCCCATCAGCACGCCCAAGGCGTTGCGTTTGAGCACCATGCAGACGACGCCGGCGGTGAACAGGATGGCGCCCACCACGAGATAGTGCGCCACTCCGACCGGCGCAGACAGGAAACCCGCGGCCAAGGGCGTGCCCCACGCCGCCGGAACACACAATGCCGCCAACGACTGGCTCATGAACGCCCTCCGGAGACCAGTGCCGACGACGCGGAGCCGCTCGCCCGCTGCGTCGGCGCCGCCGGCGCTACCGCCGAGGCCGCGAGGTCGATCGCCCGCGGCGTCCGCCGCCGCTTCGCCCTCGCCAGATAGGCGGCCCCCACGAGGACGACCAGCAGGTGCACCGACACGATCTCGAAGGGCAGCAGATAGCCGCTCCGCTGGTCGGACATGCCGGCAGGCGGCTCGTCGACGCGGATGCCCAGCAGGGCCATGCCCAGCGGCGTCGCCGATGGCGCCGCGTCGGCCGCGGCAGTGGCCGACGGTCGCCGCCACGCCTCCACGCGGAAGGCCGCCTGCAGCAGCACGGCCAGCAGCGCCGCACCCACCATGCTGGCGAGCACCTTGTCGCCGGCGGAGGGTTTGATGGCCACGAAGGGCGCCTGGGCGGTCAGCATCACGCCGAACACGAGCAGCACCAGCGTGCCGCCGACGTAGATCATCAGCTGCATCGCACCGATGAACTCGGCACCCGCGAGGAAGAACAAACCGGCCGTCGCGCCGAGGGAGAGCACGAGGTAGAAGGCCATGCGGACCACGTTGTCGGCGAGCACAACGGCGACGGCACAGGCGCAGGCCAGTGCCGCGAACAGCATGAAGAACGCCGCCTGCCAGTTGAGCGCCGCCACCGGCAACGCCGGGCACATGAACGCCGGCCAGATGGCCGCCGTGGTGATCGCGACTGGAGTCATGGCATCGCCCTCGAAACGCCCGCCTGCGCCGCATCGGTGTCCGCCGGGGCGGCCGTCACGCGCAGTGAACCTCGGCCCTCCGGGAGGCCGCCGGGCCCTTCGAGCCACCCCTCGCGGACCTCACCCGCGGGCCGCACCAGCCAGCTCGGCAGGCCGCGGACCAGCCCTCCGGGCAGCGCCAGCTGCCAGAGCATCGCGCCGGCGAACATCGCCGCCGCGATCGGCGTGCAGTACTTCAGGCAGGTCGTCATCACCTGGTCGATGCGGAGCCGGGGCAGCGTCCAACGGATCCACATCATCACGAGTACGCCGAGCGTGGCCTTCAGCAGCAGGTTGCCGCAGCCGATCAAACGGACGAAATACCCGGCGGTGTCGCCGGTGCCTTCGCTCAGACCGAGGATGCGGGCGACCGGCACCGGTCCATTCCAGCCGCCGAGGAACAGCACGGCTGCCAGGGCGCTCACCAGGAACATGGAGCCGTACTCCGCCATGAAAAAGAAGCTCCACCGCAGGCCGGAATACTCGGTGTGGAAGCCGGCCACGAGCTCGCTCTCGGCCTCGGCCAGGTCGAAGGGAGCGCGATTGACGCTGGCCACCGCGCAGGTCACGTAGACCCAGAAGATGACGAAGGTGAAGGGATCGTGGAACAGGTACCAGTTCGTGAACCAGCCGGCCTGCTTCTCGGCGATGGTGACCAGATCCATGCTGCCGGCCAGCATCACCGGCACGACCACGCACATGCCCAGCGGCACCTCGTAGCTCACCACCTGCGCCGCCTCGCGCATTGCCCCGAACAGCGACCACTTGGACGCCGACGCGTATCCCGCGAGGATCACCCCGAACACCTCCAGCCCCAGCACCGCAACCACGAAGAATACGCCCACGTTCAGCCGTTGGCCCACGAAATCGAAGGCGAACGGCAGGGCGATGAACGCGCAGAACGACGCGCAGAAGCTGACATAGGGCGCGATGCGAAAGAGCAGGCCGTCGGCCCCCTCCGGCATGAGGTCCTCCTTCGCCAGCAGCTTGATGCCGTCGGCGAGCGACTGCAGCCAGCCGAATCGGCCGCCGGTCCGGGTCGGCCCCAGCCGATCCTGGATGCGGGCGGCGATCTTTCGCTCCGCCCAGATGAAGACGAGTGCACCGCCGGCGATCACGTGGAGGATCAGCACCGCCGCCACCACCGCGGTGATCGACCAGGCCAACCAGTCTGGGAGGCCGAGCGAATTGATCAGAAAATCAGCCATCGGTGGATCGAAACGGACCGGGGGAACACCCCTTCCGCAGCGATTTCCCCGGAGGAAACCGACATCGTGAAAAATCCCACGAAGTCTGACCGAAGTCTTCCCAAATCACAAGTCCCGGCCGCGGAGCTGGGTCGAAAGCCCGACCGCGCTACCCCGCGGCTCGCGGGCCCGGACCGCGGCGTCGTCAGCGGTCGATCTCGCCCATCACGATGTCGAGGCTGCCGACGATCGCCGGCACGTCGGCGATCAGGCAGCCGCGGCACAGTTCGTGGGTGACGGCGAGATTCGAGAACGAACTCGACCGGGCCCGCACCCGCCAGGGAATCGCCGAACCGTCGCTGACGAGATAGAAGCCCATCTGCCCTTTGGGGCACTCCGTCTCCAGGTAGGCGTCTCCGGCCGGGATCTTCTCCATGAGCTTGAGCGGTTCTCCGAGCGGCCCCTTGCAGGCCGCATACCGGTCGATCGCCTGCCGCACGAGATCCATCGACTGCACGACCTCCAGCATTCGCACGAAAAATCGGTGCCAGCAGTCTCCCAGGACGGCATCGGCGGGAACCGGCGGATACTCGTGGTCGCGCGGATAGTGGCCGTCCTTCATCACGGCCACCTCGAAGGCGTAGCCGTCGTACATGCCCGTGTAGATGGCCTCCCCGTCCCGCCGCATGTCCTGATCGACGCCGCTGCCACGGAGCACGGGCCCCGAGCAGCCGTAATCGATCGCGAGTTCACGCGACATGACGCCGATCCCAGCGGTTCGCTTCACGAAGATGGCGTTCGTCGTGAGCAACGCGTGATATTCCTTGATGATCGGCTCGAACTGGTCGAGAAAGTCCTCGCACTTCCGCAGCCAGCCCGGCGGCAGATCCGCCGTCAGCCCGCCGACGGTGATGTAGCTATAGGTCAGGCGGGCTCCGCAGGCCTCTTCGAAGAGGTCGAGGATCTTCTCCCGCTCACGGAAGGCGTAGAGGAACGGGCTGAACGTGCCGAGGTCGAGCCCGTACGCGCCCATGCCGACCAGATGGCTGGCGATTCGCCCCATCTCCGCGATCAGCACGCGGAGGTGGCGGGCCTTTTCGCTCACCTCGTATTTCATCAGCTTCTCGACCGCGAGCGCCCAGCCGAGGTTCATGTTCATCGCGGCCAGGTAGTCCATCCGGTCCGTGTAGGGGATCCACTGCCGGGCCGTGAGATTCTCGCCGATTTTTTCGGCACAGCGGTGCAGATAGCCGATGTGCGGCTCGACCTCCGAGACGATCTCGCCGTCGGTCCGCAACACCAGCCGGAGCACGCCGTGGGTGCTGGGATGCTGCGGCCCCATATTGACGAGCATCTCGTCCGTGCGGACGTCGAACTCGATGATCCGCGGGTCGTCGTCGACGATCTGTGCCATGGACTCGATTCCTCGGGCTGATGTTTCGGGCTTCGTGGGTCCGTGCCGGACGCGATGCCGGCTGGAAGCGACCGGACCGCGCCGCCGTTACCGTCCCCTGATGCCGTGGTACTCCAGCGGCATCTCATAGTCCTTCCGCAAGGGATGCCCTTCCCAGTCGTCGGGGCAGAGGATCCGCCGTAGGTCGGGATGGCCGGTGAACCACACCCCCGACAGGTCGTACACCTCGCGTTCGTGCCAATTCGCCCCCCGCCACACGCCGCACACGCTGGGCACCTCGGGAAGCTGGCCGGACACGCCGTCCTTCCACCGCGGCAGTTTCACCTTCAGCACGAGACTCACGCGCGACGGCGTGCTCCAGAGGTGATAGACCAGTTCAGTGTGCGGCTCCCAGCCGGCTTTCGCCGCCTTCTTGGGGTCGACCTCGAACCAGTCCACGGCCGTAATGCACTGCAACGAGTCGAACCGCACCTCAGACGAGTTCTTCAGCCACGCGCAGGCCTCGACGACCCGGTCCGGCGCGACCTCGATCCACGGGTCGATGGCGTCGAGCCGACTGCCGGTGACGGCCCCTGGCAGGGCACGCTCGAGTTGCTCGAGAAAACCTGGGCCTCTCATGGGACCACTTTCATGCAAGGGCTGGGTGTTTCATGCACGGCTGGGCGGAACTCAAAACAGACCTTTTGCCGGTGATTGCCGTCCGACGCTCCGGCGATCCGAGGCGATGCCGCCATCACGCCAGCGGCCCCCGCCCACCCGCTGGACCCGTCGTTCCCGGAGCCTGCTGGGAGGACACCGCCCTCACCCAATCGAGATCTCCGCGAAACCAAACGTAGGCGAAGCCGACCAGGAGGACCGCGAAGAACGCCAGCATGTCGACGGCGGCGATTCGGGCGAGAGTGGCCCCAGCGTGTGCTACTGCAGCCTCGCCAACGCCTCCTGAGCCGCTCGGAAACACGGGAACCGACGGCTGGGTCAAGCCGAGCTCCCGCATCAGGCCAGCGGCGGCCGGCGTCAGCGTCTGCCCGTCCGCCTGCACTGTTGCCAGTGCCGGATCCGCGAGCTGAACGGCCTTGCCGAAGACCGTGGCCCACGGGAAAAACAACGCGACCTCGACGTCGAAAATGATGAACAGCAGGGCAACAACATAGAACCGCAGGTCAAACTGCACGAAGCTGGAGCCGATGGTCGGCTCACCACATTCGTAGACCTCGAGCTTTTCCGTGTTGGGAAGCCGGGGTCGCACGAACCAGCCCACCACGAGATTGACGCAGAGGAATGCCGCCCCGACGGCGACGAACAAGGCGACGTATCCGGCGATCAGAACTGGATGCATGGCAGCGTCAGCAGGTCGTTTTCAAATCGTGAGGGTCGGAGGGGGCGGGGCTTTCGGCGGCGTTCGTCTGCGACGCTGGACTCGTGTGGCCGCCTCGCGGCCTGCGGCATCAGTCACTGATTGGGGCCACCGTGGACTGGATCGACGATCACCTTCGAGGCGGCGACCGCCGTAGGGTTCAACGTGGAACGTCCCCAGGCCACCTCGACCGGCAACCGGGCGAAATCGACGATGGTGCCGTCGCGGCTGTAGCAACTCAGGTCCAGCGTCGATCCCATGAAGATGCAGTCGACGGGACAGGGTTCGACGCACAGTGCGCAGAACATGCACTTCGAGTAGTCGATGGCGAATCCACTCACCCGGAAGCCCTTGGCTCCGGGAATCCGCTCCTTGCCGATGTAGATGCAGTCGACCGGGCACGCCTTGGCACACTGGTCGCAGGCGATGCACGTGGTGAGGTCGTACCGATGAAAACCTCGGTAGCGGGCCGCGACCGGCGCCGGCAACTCCGGGTATTCGAAGTGTTCGGTGAACGTGCGTCGGGTCTGGTCGTAGGTGCTGCCGAAAACCCGGAGCGTGACCCGCATGCCCTCGAGCACGGTGCCCACGGCGGTGAACAGGTTGCGAAACCAGTCTCGCATGGCTTGTCCCAGTCGCTTATCCCACTCGCCCGTCGGCAGGATCCACCGATTCCCGGCCACTGCGCGGACGGATCGCCCTGCGCCCGTCGCACGGCGATCGCTCGACCGCGATCCACGCCCGAAGGTCGTCAGAGTATAGGTGGACGCCGTTCGCCAACAAGACGCCGCCCGGAGACTCGGCTCCCGGCGGCACGAAGCGCCGCTGTCTATCGTGGCCAACGGAGGCCCTGCCGGCACGGGCTGGACCCGGGTCGATCGGATAGATAGACCGACTCGGATGTCGGAACGCCTCCCCCACGTCGCCCTCGCCTGGAGCAAGGTGTCCTGGAGCTTGGTGCTCGGACATCGGACGGGCCGCCCGTTGGCTAGGCAACGACCCGGAAATCAGACAGCCGCACACCGCCCTTCCACGACAATCCGGGCGGCGAGCCCCGGTGGAACCACATGTTTTTCGCATTTTTCCGGCTTCGGCCAGAGCCGAGCCGCCTGCGCTGGCCCGCCGGGGCCGGCAAACCGCTCGCCGACACCCGCCGAAAAGCCCACCGTAACGCGAGAAACTTGCTTGACCGGTGGTCAAAACCCTCTACATTTCAACGGTGGGCTCGACGCATCCTACCGGTATTCCCACGACGCTTCGCAGCATGGTGCCGGAGCAGTTCGTGAGTGGGAGAACGGCGGTGCGTCGCACGTCCTACTGGCGATGCAGCGACTGAAGGTCGGATCGCCTCGGTCGGGTTGCCAAGGAAGGTTCGCGCCAATGCTCGTGCTCTCGCGAAAAAAAGACGAAAGCATCGTCATCAACAACGATATCACGATCGTTGTGGTGGAGATTCGCGGAGACAAGGTGCGACTTGGTGTCGAGGCACCGAAGGAGATCCCCGTCCACAGGCGGGAGGTGTTCGAAGCCATCGCCCGCGGTGAACCTGTGTCCGACCCGATCACGGTCGAATCGCTGCCCACCGCCGTAGGCCAGGACGTGGGCGGCGGCGAATCCTTCGGCGGCGGGCCGCAGCGAGACGCTGGAACGGTCGGGCGTTCCCAGGTCCCTGACCCGGCCTCGTCTGGCGATCGCCCCGTCGCGGGCTGATCGGCGTTCGCCAGAGCGTCCGCAGTGTGAACAGGTGACCTTCTCTGGTCGAATCGCCTCGGCAGCGACTGGCTGAAACCGCCTTTCGCGGTATGATTTCGCTGAGCGGCCCTGTCGTCTAGAGGCCTAGGACACTGGCCTTTCACGCCGGTAACACGGGTTCGAATCCCGTCAGGGTCAATTGTTCGCGTTCGCTCCTTCCGCACCGCGATGACAGCCGCGCCTGTGGCGCTGGAAAGGTTCGCGTCCAGTCGCCCGCGGCTGCCGGCCGCATGCATCCGGCGGACACGCTCCCGCAAGGCCCACCCCGCTCCACGCCCGAATCATCCATGGCTGCCACCCAGCATTCCTGCGGCGATTCCTACGATGCCGTGCTGTTGGTTTCTTTCGGTGGACCTGATGGTCCGGCGGACGTGATTCCGTTCCTCGAAAACGTGCTGCGGGGCCGCAACGTGCCCCGGGAGCGGATGCTTGAGGTCGCCGAGCACTACCAGCATTTCGGCGGCAAAAGCCCGATCAACGACCAGAACAGGGCCCTGTTGGCTGCGCTCCGGGAAGAACTGAGCCGCCGCGGCCCCCAACTTCCGGTCTATTGGGGCAATCGCAACTGGCACCCGTTGCTCACGGACACTCTCCGGGAAATGGCCGACGCGGGCGTGAAGCGGGCCCTGGCCTTCGTCACCAGCGCCTACAGCAGTTACTCGGGCTGCCGCCAGTACCGCGAAAACATCGCCGCGGCGTGCGAGGCCGTGGGCGATCGGGCTCCGCGGGTGGACAAGATCCGGGTGTTCTTCAACCATCCCGGTTTCGTCGGACCCATGGCGGAAAACGTCGTTCGGGCGTTGGACCGTTTCGCGGTCGAGGTGCGGCCGACCGTGCCCGTGCTGTTCACGGCGCACAGTATCCCCACCTCGATGGCCGAGGGCTGCCGGTACCGACTGCAACTCGAGGAGGCGTCGCGGCTGGTCGCCGAACGGGCCGGTGTCGGCGACTGGAAGCTTGTCTACCAGAGCCGCAGCGGGCCGCCGACGCAGCCCTGGCTGGAGCCCGACATCTGTGACGCGATCCGCAGCCTGCATGCCGGCGGCGGCCGCCGCCTCGTGATCGCCCCGATCGGCTTCATATCGGACCACATGGAGGTGCTCTACGACCTCGACACGGAGGCCGCGGATCTGTGCCGCGATCTGGGCGTCGAGATGGTGAGGGCCGCCACCGTGGGCACCGACCACCGCTTCGTTGGCATGATCAGGGACCTGATCGCGGAGCGCGCCGGCCTGGTGACGGAACGGGTCGCGATCGGCAGGCTGCCCGCCAGCCACGATGTCTGCCCGCTCGATTGCTGCCCGGCGCCGGCCGGTCGGCCGCCCGGTGTGGGCGGTCCGCCCGGATCGGCTCGGCCGACCCACCCTGGCCGGCCCGACTGACACGGTAGCCGCGATGCATCGCAGTCCCACGCCATCAGCGCCCCGATCCTCCCCCGGATCGTCGCCTGCTGCCGGCGACGACCCGGCGAGTGACCGTCCCTGGGAGTGCGTGTCGCTCGTGCACGGGTTCCTGGCCAACACGCTCATGCTGTCGTTGCTGGGACGGCGGCTGGGGCAACGTGGTTATCTGACGAAGCCGTGGGGCTACACCGACATGCGGTGTTCCATCCTCGTTCACGCGGAAGCGTTCGCCCACGAACTGGCGC
>JBIJCD010000109.1:0-9117 GCA_044344895.1 Pirellulales bacterium
CGTTCGAGCGAGGCACCGCTTGCGGACACGACGTTCTTCGGAAGGACTTTCAGCGCCACCTTCGTTATCACGATCTCGTCGTCGATCTCCTCCTTGTGCTCGGCGAGGTAGACGCTGCCCATGCCACCCTGCCCCAGTGGCTTGAGCAGCTTGCAGTCGCCGAGGAAGAAGCCCTTGCTTTGACCGCCGAGAAGTTTGCCGATCTGCCATTCCGTGAGCAGATCCCCGTCCACGAGCGCCTTGCGGCAGGCGTCGGGCATGGGGCCCGCGGCCGTCCGCCAGGCGGCGACGGCCGCCTCCACGGCGCCGAGCCTCGTCGTCTCGACCAGGCCGCTGGCCCGCACAAGGCCGAGAAATTCATCGGCCGTTTTGACGGTCTTGCTCGGCGGGTTCGGACCTGGGTCAGTCATGCAACTCTATGACGCGACGAGCGGCATACCAGCAATGCGCAACTTGTACGCGTCTGATGAACGGCGGTAGAGCGGACTCGATCCCCTCGCGAAGCATACTATCCCGGCCTGGCCGAAGTCGGCGGCAGGCGGGGGATGCCCTCGATTATCCCGTGTTTTCCGCGGCTCCACCACCGGCTCCGGGGCTCAAGCACCAGGGCGAGGCCCCCGCCTGCCGCGCGGTCGCCGGGCAGAGGGTGCGATCACTCCGCTGCAGCCGGAGGGCCGGCGGCGTCCGGCTTCGGCGTCAGAATGGTGTCGAGCGGGCTGGGAGCGGCCGGAGGCGCCGCGGGCTTTCTCGAAGGACTCTGCCGACTCTTTTTCGGGACCGTCTTCGTCGGCGTTGGCGGCGAGGACTTCCGCGGGGCCGGTGGCGGATCGACCTTGGAGGACGACGACAGGCCTTGCTCCTCGTCGGCGGTCAGCGGGTCATCGGCTCCGCCGCCTGGCCAGAAGGTGGCTACCGCCACCATGGCAGCCACGACGGCGACAGCCACGCCAAGCCAAGCCGCCAGCGGCAGGCCGGCGGTGCGGCGCAGCAGCATGTCCCGCACGCCACCGGCCTTGCCGGAGCCTGCCGGTCCGGCCCCTGCTGGAAGGGCCGGCGGCAACGCACCGCCGGCAGCATGCGGCCGTACTGCTGCAGCGTGGACCGCTGCGGAGCCAGACCCGGTCGCACCTGGCCTGCCCGCCGCCGGACCGACGTCGATCGTGATGCCTGGGGCGGCCGTGTCGCCCGGACGACTGGATATGGTCACCGCGGACTGGCGTCCGGTCGACTGGCCGCTGAGTGCCAGCTTGAGCGTGTCGGACGTCCCGACGGCATGGACATCGGACTCGGCCGACCGTCCGCCAGGCGAGCGGGACCGTGGTCGGTCGCCGGCAAGGTTGATGCTGATACTGCTGCCGCTCCCGCCGGGGTCGCCATCCGCCCCACCGCCGCTCTCGAGGACGCCGTCGCCGAGCCGCTGTGCCGAAGGCACCATCGCCTGAGTCTCGGAGCCTGCGGTGCGGCGACGTGGCGGGCCGGTGACGACGGCATCCGACCCGGCCGATCGCGCGGCCGGCGACCGTCGCGGCGCGTCGCGCGGCCCGCTCGTCGCGGTGGCTTTCAGCCACGCTTCGAGCGAGTCGGCCACCTCCTTCGCCGACTGGGGCCGGGCGTCTGGAGACTTCTCCATCATCCGCAGGATCAGCTCCACGATTTCCGGTGGCACGTCCGCCCGCACGTCGAGGACGTTCGGGGCCGGTTCGCGGATGTGCGCCCGCATGCGCGCCTGCCGCTTATTGATTCCGCTTCCCTCTCCGGTGAATTTCTCGAAGGGTGCATGGCCCGAGAGGAGGAAGTAGAACGTGCAGCCGAGCGAGTAGATGTCGGACCGATGGTCGACCCTCTTTCCTTGAGCCTGCTCGGGCGACATGTAGTCTGGCGTGCCCACGACTTTCTCTTCATGCGTCTGCGTGAGCGAGGCGTTGTCCTGGCGTTCGCGGGCATCGGTCTGCACCAGGCCGAGGTCGAGAATCTTGAGGTCCCCTCGCCTGTCGATCATCAGGTTCGCCGGCTTGACGTCGCGGTGCACGAAGCCCTCCTCGTGCGCATACTGCAGGCCGAGGGCGGCCTGACGGACGGCTTCGGCAGCATCCCGTACGGCCAGCGGTCCGTCGTCCCGAACCCGTCTGTCGAGGTCGGTGCCGTCGATGAACTCCAGCACGATGAAATGGTTCCCGTCCTCGGTCCTGTCGAGATCGGAGGCCCGCGCCACGTTGCGGTGGTTGAGCCTGAAGGCGGCCCGCGCTTCCTGCTCGAACCGCTCGAGGTAGCTGCCCTTCTTGTCGGCCCTCGTTCCGGGCAGCACCTTGACGGCAACCCTGGTCTGCAGCGTCGTGTGCTCCGCCAGATAGACGCTGCCCATGCCGCCGCGGCCCAGCGGCTGGAGGAGCTTGCACTTGCCGAGGAAGAATCCGCGGGTCTTCCGGTGCCGCAGCCGGTCGATCTGCCACTCGGTGAGGAGCGCGCCGTCGACGAGCGACCGCACGCAGGCCTCCGGCATCGGGCCGGTGGCGGCCCGCCAGTCCGCCAGCGCCGCCTCCACTTCGCGCATGCGACTCGCTTCGACCAGCTGGCTGAGCTGCACCATCCGCATGAATCCGTCGGCCGAGTCGATCGGTTCCGCTGGCGGGGCCGAGGCGGGAGGCGGCGGTGGGACGGAGTCGCTCATGCGGCTGCGAAACGTGCGTGGAAAGGCTGACGGTAGCGGTCGTCACAAGCCGGGCGACCCGGGCTCCGGGCCAGTCGGCGACTGCACGCTGGCCGGCACCCGATTTATGCTACCGCAATACTGCCCGAGATGCCGAAGCGCCGTTCCTGACGCCATGCTCATCCAGTTTTACACCCGCCGGGGCTGCCATCTCTGCGAGGCCGCATGGGATGCAGTATCGGCCGTGGGGCCCGCCCTGGGAGCGGAGTGCGTCGCCATCGACGTCGACGGCGATCACGACCACCGCCGCCTCTACGGCGACCGGGTGCCCGTGCTCGCGATCGAGGGCGTCGCCGTGCTCGAGGGAAGGTTCGACGAGGACGCCATCCTCCGCGCTGTGCGCGGGCCGCTCACAAACCCAGCTTCAAGCCTCGGCGATCCAGTGCGTCCACCAGGCCCGCCGCCGACGTGAAGACTTCGGCTTGCCAGCCGGCCCGCCGTGCGGCCTCCACGTGACCGGGGGTGTCGTCGCAGAAGAAGATTTGTTCGGCCGCGACTCCCGCCCGCCTCGTCGCCGTGGCGAAGATCTCCGGCTCGGGCTTGACCGCGCGGACCTCGTGGCTGAGGACGATTTCCCGGAAATTGCCCGGGAGCACCGCGAACCGCCGCCCGACGAGGTGCTCCCAGTGTGGCCCGCAGGTGTTGGAGAGGATGCCGAGGCCGCAGCCGGTCCGCTCCAATCCGGCGATCACCGGCAACATCTCCACGTTGAGCGAAAACATGTCGGCCGCGGCGTGCGCCAGGGCGGCGGCGTCGGCCCGGTTTCCGGTGCGCTGGGAGAGCACGGCGTGGAATTCCGGCCAGTCGATCCGACCCCGCTCCAACGCTTCTTGCAGCCCTCCTTCCAGCACCGCGGCGCGGATGGCCGCGACGTCGGCATCCCCTGCAGCAGCCATCTGGCGGAAAGCCCGTTCCTGGTCGAACCGCACGAGCACGTTGCCCATGTCGAGATAGACGAACGTCGGACGCACCGGCGACTGCACCATGGCACCTGCACCTTTCCATCGCGATACGGGGAAACTATCCTGCTCGGTGGTTCCGCCCGCCGGATCGAGCCGCAGCGGATCCCCGAGCCTGTGCACTGAAGGAACCGGAATACCGGAAACTGGAACACCATGACGACCCCGACCTCGGCCGGACTGAACCGCTACAGCGCCCGCATCACGCAGCCTCGTTCGCAGGGAGCGTCGCAGGCCATGCTGCTCGGCACCGGCCTGCAGCCGGCCGACCTCGACAAGCCGCAGGTCGGCATCGCCAGCATGTGGTACGAGGGCAATACCTGCAACATGCACCTCGACAAGCTCGCCGCGCGGGTGCGGGAGGGCGTGATCGCCGCCGGCATGGTCGGGATGCGGTTCAACACGATCGGCGTCAGCGACGGCATTTCGATGGGCACCGACGGCATGAGCTTCTCGCTCCCGTCCCGCGACGTCATCGCCGACTCGATCGAGACCGTGATGCAGGCGCAGTGGTACGACGCGCTCGTGGCGATTCCCGGCTGCGACAAGAACATGCCCGGTTGCCTGATCGCGATGGGGCGGCTGAACCGGCCCGCGCTCATGGTCTACGGCGGCACGATCCGTCCCGGCCACCTCGCCGACGGCACCGTGCTCGACATCGTCTCCGCCTTCCAGTGCTACGGCGAGTATGTCGCCGGCCGGATCGACGACTCGCGTCGGGGCGACATCGTGCGTCATTCCTGCCCCGGCGCCGGCGCCTGCGGCGGCATGTATACGGCCAACACGATGGCGACCGCGATCGAGGCCCTCGGCATGGCGCTGCCCGACAGCGCATCGCTGCCGGCGGAGCACGCCGGCAAGCTCGACGAGTGCCAGCGGGCCGGCGCCGCCGTCCGGCGCCTCCTCGAGCTCGACCTCAAGCCGCGCGACATCATGACCCGCCGCGCCTTCGAGAACGCCATGGGGGTGGTGATGGCGCTCGGCGGCTCGACCAACGCCGTGCTCCATCTGATCGCGATGGCGCGGGCCGTGAACGTCGAGCTGGGGCCGGCCGATTTCCAGAAGGTGTCGCGGCGCGTGCCCTACATCGCCGACCTCAAGCCGAGCGGCCGATACGTGCAAGAGGATCTCCACTCCATCGGCGGCACCAGCGGCCTGATGAAGTATCTGCTCGAAAAGCAGCTGCTCGACGGCGACTGCATGACGGTCACCGGAAAGACGCTGGGCGAAAACCTGTTCTGGAGCGCCGGTCTGTCGGCGGGGCAGAAGATCATTCAGCCGGTCGAGCACCCGATCAAGCCGACCGGCCACATCACGATCCTGCACGGCAATCTCGCGCCCGACAGCGCCGTGGCCAAGATTACGGGCAAGGAAGGTTCGCGGTTTCGCGGGCCGGCGCGGGTCTTCGACAGCGAGGAGGCGATGCTCGCCGCTCTCGAGCAGGGTGCGATCCACCGCGGCGACGTGGTGATCATCCGCTACGAGGGCCCCAAGGGCGGTCCCGGGATGCCTGAGATGCTCACGCCCACCTCGGCGCTCGTGGGAGCCGGCCTGGGCAACGACGTGGCGCTGATCACCGACGGCAGGTTCTCCGGCGGTTCGCACGGCTTCATCGTGGGGCACGTCGTGCCTGAGGCCCAGGAAGGCGGGCCTATCGCGCTGGTGCGCGACGGCGACGTGGTCGTGATCGACGCCGACACGGCGACGATCGACGCCGAGGTGTCGGAAGAGGAGTTTCGTGCCCGCCGCAGCGGCTGGCGGCCACCGCCCCTCAAGGCCGAGCGAGGCATCCTCGCCAAGTACATCCGCTGCGTCGCGCCAGCTTCCCGCGGCTGCGTGACCGACGAGGAGCGGCCAGTCCGCGGACCCTAGGGGCCGTGGCGCGGCCCGCGGCTCACCGCGGCATGGGCAGCGATTCGATCGGCACGGGCGGCCCCGGGGCGATCACGGCCCCCGGCGGCAGTTGCTCCGGTGGGATCGGCGAGCCGCGGACAGGTCCGGCGGGCAGGCCCGGCGGCGCCGGGACTGCGGCAGCCCCGTCGGGCGGCTGGTAGTAGGGCTCCGCCTGCGGCATCGGCGCCACGCCCAGCTTGGCGAGCACCTTCGAGAGCATCCGTTGCTCCAGCAGCGGGTCGCGGCCGAGCGGAATCCAGCCGAGGTTGGGCGTGGGGGCGGCCACCGGCCGCGGCTGGTCGCCCACCTGCTGGCCGAGCGTGGGGAGCGGCGTACCGTAGCGGTAGAGCGAGTCGTCGTTGCGAAACGACGCGCCGCCCGCGGTGGCCTTCATCGGGCGGGGCATGTTCTCCAGTTCCTTCAGCACCACCGCCTCGATCCTCCAGCCGGCCGGATCGGGGATCAGCCGCATCGTGCCCCGGCGGCGGATCGACTGCAGTGTCGCCTCCAGCCGCTCGCGAAAGCCGACGGAGTCGCCGCGCCAGGGCTCGAGCAGCGTCGAACCCGTCTGCGGAAACGTGTCGATGCGGCCTTCGGCGGGCACGCCGTTGGCGAACACGACCCGTTGCTCCGCCGCGACCTTGAAGTAGTCGTCGGTCACGTCCACCATCTGGGCCCACACCAGCTCGGCGTCGAGCGGCGGAATGACGACGGAGTTGCGGGCGGCGGCGGGTGGTGCCGTTGCCGGCACGACGGGACCGGCCGGCCCGATCACGGTGCCGGCGGGGAGCGGCGCGAACGGATCCGGCTGGGCGACGGCCGGGGACAGCGTTGCCGCCGGAGCCGGCAGAATCTCCTGGCCTGTGCAGCGGTGGCCGCTGCAGGCGAACGCCGCAAGCGCGAGAGCGACGAGGGGCGGCAGACGGGCCATGGCTGCTTCCGCGGGGCGGCCCGCGGACACCGGGGCCGGCAGCGGACTGTCGGGAATCCGCCGGCCGGGCTCAAGGCCAGTTCCAGGCTCGTCGGGCCGCGGCGATTCCCGCGAATTCGGCCCCTGCTCCGACCCGCGCACGGCTGCCGGCCTGTCGGCCGGCTCCGGCGGAGCTCAGCAACCGGCACCGAGCCGGTTGGTCAGCTCGTCGAAGCGGCGGGCGAAGCGGGTGTGGGAGGTGTGCAGGTGCTCGCCCTGCGAGATGAAGCGGATCCGGTCGTTCCGCTCGATCCCCTGCCGCATCAGCACCCGCTCGAACGGGCTGCGGTCGTGGGCGTAGACGACGAGCAGTTTGTGCTCGTCGAGCTGCACCTCCATCTGCATCTCCGGGTGCATCACGGCGATGCCCGTGCAGCCGTCGTCGAGCAGCAGTTCCTCGAAGTCCCAGAGCGTGCTTTCCAGCACCAGACGCTCCACGCCTTCCCGGGTGTACTCGGCGCGACTCACCTGCTCGTCATGCGAGGTTTCCAGCACCACGTCGAGCGTGTCGCCCAGCGGGTCCAAGAGCTGCAGGAAGGTCTCGAAGAGCTGCTCGCTGGACACGGCGGCGATCAGCGCCGGCAGCCGTGAGCCGCTGCGGGGATCGACGTAGGCGTCGTGCCGGTAGCCGGCCCGGGGTACGACGTCGAGTTGCCATCCGGGGCGAACGGCGTCGGTCAGCGTGAAGGGGCCGTAGTGTTTGCGGGCGAGATGAGCCTCCAGCGTGGCTCGGTCCGGCCGGGCGATTGCCCCGTCCGGTGCGGTCGGCCGCGGGCCGATCTGCAAGGCGGGCAGGAGGGAATCGAGTGAGTCGTCGAGGAATCGCATGGGAGGCACTGTCCTGCTGGGCGGCGAGCGGTTGGCGGCCTCGGTCGCACCGGGCCTGCGGGGCCCCCGGCTCGACCGGACGAACAACCCTACGTCACGCTTTCGGGCCAGGCGGCGCCGCCGCCGGCCCGACGCCCTGCGGAAAAGCGGCGGCCGTTGCCGTCTCGGGGCCGGAAACCGCATAATCGCCGGCTTTCCCGCAGAAAGGACGGCCCGTCATGGATGGAAAAATCGTCGCCACCGGGATCACCTTCGACGACGTGCTGCTCGTGCCGCGGCATTCCGCCGTCGTGCCCGCCGAGGTGGATGTCGCCACCCACCTGACCCGGGGAATTCGCCTCAACATCCCCCTCGTCAGCTCGCCGATGGACACGGTGACCGAGAGCGAGATGGCCATCGCCCTGGCCCAGGAGGGCGGCTTGGGCGTGATCCACAAGAACCTGTCGATCGAACGGCAGTCGGAGGAGGTCGACAAGGTCAAGCGGAGCGCCAACGGCATCATCGCGGATCCCGTCACCCTGCCCCCGAGCGCGACGGTGGGCCGCGCCCGGGAGGTGATGGATCAGCACAACATCTCGGGAGTGCCGATCACGGAGGATGGCCGGCGGCTCGTCGGCATCATCACGCGGCGCGACCTGCGGTTTCTGGAGAGTGGCGACACGCCGATCGCCGGCATCATGACGAGCTCCGGCCTGGTCACCGCCACGGGCGCCGTGACGCTCGACGAGGCCGAGAAGATCCTGATGGCCAACAAGGTCGAGAAGCTGCTGCTGGTCGACGACCGCGGGCTGCTCACCGGGCTGATCACGATCAAGGACATCGACATGATGAAGCGGTTCCCGAATGCCTGCAAGGACAGGCAGGGACGGCTCAGGGTCGGTGCGGCCGTGGGGGTTTTCGACTACGACCGTGCCGCGAGCCTCATCTCCAAGGGGGTCGACGTGCTGATCGTCGACTCGGCGCACGGCCATTCGTCGAACGTGATCGAGACGGTGTCGGCGATCAAGAAGCGCTGGGGCATCGAGGTGGTGGCCGGCAACGTCGCCACCCGCGAGGGCTGCCGGGACCTGATCAAGGCGGGCGCCGACGGCGTGAAGGTCGGCATCGGCCCAGGGTCGATCTGCACGACGCGGGTGATTTCCGGGGTCGGTGTGCCCCAGATCACGGCGGTATGGGAGGCGGCCAGCGAGGCATCCGCGGCCGGCGTGCCGGTGATCGCCGACGGCGGCATCCGCTATTCGGGCGACATCACCAAGGCGATCGCCGCCGGGGCCAGTTGCGTGATGATCGGCGGGCTTCTGGCCGGCGTGGCGGAGAGCCCCGGTCAGACGGTGCTCTACCAGGGGCGGACCTTCAAATCCTACCGCGGCATGGGATCGCTGGGGGCCATGGTGCAAGGCTCGAGCGAGCGGTACCGGCAGCGGGCGACGGGCCGCGGCGGTGACAAGCTCGTGCCCGAGGGGGTCGAGGGCCGGGTGCCCTTCAAGGGGCCGCTGAGCGTGTTCGTCTACCAGCTCGTCGGCGGGCTGCGGGCCGGCATGGGCTACTGCGGCACGCGGACGATCGAGGAGTTGCGCCGCGACGCGAAGTTCATCCAGGTGTCGGCGGCCGCCGTCCGCGAGAGCCATCCGCACGACATCGTCATCACGCAGGAAGCGCCCAACTACAGCGTCGAGCGCGGGGCCGGCGAATAGAGCGCATTTGACTTTGGTGGAGCACCGGCTCGGGGGCGGCAAAAGTCTCCTCGCTGTGGCCGCAGC
>JBIJCD010000111.1:0-9076 GCA_044344895.1 Pirellulales bacterium
GGGGAGCGGCCGCTCCGGTGGCAGCCAACACCGCCCCGACCAGCAGCCAGGCTGTGTTGGACACGCTCCATGCGGACGCAGGCCAACGCCACGGGCGCTGGCCCGCGGCACGGCCGAGGCGGGCATCTGCACTGTCGGCAAGGTCGGCGGGCATGCCTTCGAACCGCGGCGGGATCACGTCCGCGGACCGCCTCCACGCTTGCGCGACAGCATGAATTCGTTCCCCTCCGGATCGACGCACATCGCCAGGTGCGGCGGCTCCCCGTCTTCGGGCTCAGGCTCCCGCACCAGGTGCCCTCCCGCCGCGACGACCTCGCGGCCACCCGCCACGACGTCCGGCACCTGAAAGCTCAACCCGGTCCAGGTCCGCTTGCCCTCGCCTCCCGAATGGATGCCGATGCATGTCCCGAGGATCTCCACCTCGGCGATCACGCCCGACCGTCGCACCACCCGACCGCCGAAGAGCTGGCAGTAGAACTGCACGGCGCGGTCCATGTCGGCTGCCCAGAGGATATATTTCACGCGTTCGACGAGCATGCCGGAAGTATAGCGGCACCGACCCCGGTGGACGCCTCACGGATTGACGACGTTCTGCGGCCGGCCGGCCGCGAACGCCCGCAGGTTGGCCGCGGTCACCGCGATCAGCCGCTCACGGGCGTTCCGCGTGGCCCAGGCGATGTGCGGCGTGATCACGCAGTTGCGGGCCAAGAGCAGCGGATTGGACGCCGGCGGCGGCTCCACGGAAAGCACGTCGAGCCCCGCTCCGGCGATCCGACCGGTGTCGAGCGCGGCTGCCAGATCTGCCTCGTTGACCAGCGGCCCCCGAGCCGTGTTGATCAGGAACGCCGTCGGCTTCATCCAGGCCAGTGACCTCTCGTCGATCATTTCCCTCGTCTCGGGAGTGAGCGGGCAGTGCAAGCTGACGACGTCACTCTGGCGCAGCAGCGTTTCCAGGTCGACGAACGAGACGTCCGACCGGCTCTCGGCCGGCCGCGTCCGCCGCTGTGCCAGCACCCGCATGCCCAGCGCCCGGCCAACGGCCGCGACCGCGGCGCCGATCCGCCCGTAGCCCACGACGCCCAGCGTGAGGCCGGCCAGCTCGACCAGTTCACCGTCCCAGAAGCAGAAGTCGGCGGATCGCGACCAACGGCCATCGCGGACCGCCTGGGCGTGGTGGCCCGTCCTGTTCGTGAGCTCCAGCAGCAGGGCGAACACCGCCTGGGCGACATTGGGCGTGCCGTATTCCGGCACGTTGCAGACCGGGATGCCCCGCTCTCGCGCCGCGGTGACATCCACGATGTTGTAGCCCGTGGCGAGCACGCCGATGTATTTCAGCCGCGAGAGCGATTCGATCGCACTACGATCGACGACCGTCTTGTTGGTCAACACCACGTCGGCGTCGCGGCACCTCGCGATCACGTCCTTGACAGGCGTCCGTGGATGCACCGTGCACTCGCCCAGCGACTCCAGCTCCGCCCAGCTCACGTCACCCGGATTCGCCGTGTGTCCGTCCAGGATGACGATTCGCATGGGACCTCGCATGGAGTCGAGACGCAGAAGCGAGCGAGCGTTCTTCCGCCGCCTACAGCCCCGCGGCGCCCGTCGTTTCCCGCTGCCGCTGCTCCTTCTTGGCGGGAAACTCGATCACCACCAGCCCCTTGGCCTCGGGGTCGTAAGCGTATTCCTGGTAGTAGGGCAGCATCGGCAGCGAAATGCCGTCTGGTTTCCCCTTCTCGATGATGCGGCTCATGAATTCGGCGTAGTCCTTCGGCTTGCGGCCCGTCTCCGCCTCGAAGAACGACATCTTCTGGTCAACCGCGATGATCGACAGCTTGCCGACGCTGGTCCGATAGGCCTCGGACGCGACCTCGAGCCCGTCTCCTTTGATCGACAGGTCGGCCCGGACCCCTCCCTGCGAGAGGGCCTCGGAAAGCTCCATCACGTTCTGGGTCGTCTGCTTGATCGTCTTGCGGGTCTGCACGGCCGCCGCGGGCGGCTTCTGCGCGGCGCCATCAACGCAGCCGGCCGTCGCCACCACGCACGCCACGAACCACCCACATCCGGCTCCTGAGCGGACCATCGTTTTCCTCCTCGCGATTGTGGAACGGCCCGATCAAAGACGATCGGCTCGTGGATGATACCCGGTGCCGACGCCACCGCGAGGCCCCCGCCTCACGCCAGTTCGAACACCGCCTCGATCTCGACAGCCACGCCGGAGGGCAGCGACGCCACACCCACTGCGCTCCGCACGCCCACGCCCAGGTCCTGTCCCCACACGTCCTTGAAAAGTTCGCTGCAGCCGTTGACGACGTGCGGCTGAAGGTCGAATGACGGCGTGCAGCATACGTAGCCGAGCACCTTGACCACCCGCACGATGCGGTCGAGGCTGCCCGTGTGGGCGATCAGCGTGGCCAGAATCGCCAACCCGGCCTGCCGTGCCGCCCGTTTTCCCGCCTCGGCGTCGAGATCGTCACCCACGCGCCCCTTGATCAGACCACCATCGGGAAGCAGCGGCAGATGGCCGGAGACGTAAGCGTGCCGACCGACCGCCAGGAACGGTTTGTAGGCGCCGATCGGGCGGGGCGCTGCCGGCAGAACGATCCCGAGCGCGTCGAATCGCGACTGCGGCGCCGACGCCGCCCGCCCCGAACCCTGAAACCCAGCTGATGCCTCGGCAGCCATCGGTTGCGCCGCCCGTCAGCCGCGGTACTCGTACTTGTATTTGCCAGGCATCGGCACCGGATAGCGGCCCTCGCTGTCCGCCGCCAACGGCGATGGCGAGCCGTCGGTGAGACTGTCCACGCCCGCTGTCAGGTCGTCCGGGCAGTTGAGCATGTCGTCGAACGTCACCGGCTTGCCCGTGTGGGCTGCGAACCGGCCCATTGCCGTCGCCAGGCTCGCCTGCGCCCCCCGCACCGCCTCGTTGTAGGGCTGGTCGGCGATGATAGCGGCGACCAGGTGCTCCCACTCCCGGCGGTAGGGATTCGGCTCGGGCTGCTCGGCCGCCCAGAGGAGATTGTCCTTGTCCATCCGCTGGCTCTTGTAGATGGCGCTGCGGGCCGGAGAGTGCCCCTTCGTCGAGATGGCGAAGCCGCCCTTCGATCCCTGGCCCCAGACGCCGAACTTGTTGTCGCAGTCCTTCATGACCTGGCAGGAATAGAAGAACTTCGCCCCGTCGTCGAACGTGTACTCGATCCCGTAGTTGTCGAAGTTCTGGTCGTCGATCACGCCCCGCAACTGCCGGGCCCCGATCGCCTCAGCCTTCACGGGCCAGCCACCCTTCATCCAGCAGACCTCGTCGATGTGGTGCACGCAGTAGTCGCTGAAGATGCCGCCACTGAGAAAGAGGAAGTTGTGGAATCGCTTGATCTGCCAGAGCAGCTCGCTCATGCCCTGAGGGCCGGGGGCGAGATCGAGGTTGTGGGGCGGATTGTGCTCCCGGTAGCCGTAGAAGTTGATGAGCTCGCCCGCCTCGCCGTTCCGCAGCCGCTCGTGCAGCTCGCGGCGGCGGTCGCAGTGCCGGCACATCAGGCCCACCCCCACCTTCAGCCGCTTGGCATCGGCCTTGGCCGCCAACTCGATGACCCGCCTGGTCGAAGGCCCGTCAATCGACACGGGCTTCTCCATGAACGTGTGCACGCCCTTCTCGATGGCGTAGGCGAACTGAGGCGCACGAAATGCCGGCGGCGTGGCGAACAGCGCGATGTCGCCCGGCCGGAGGCAGTCGATCGCCTGCTTGTAGCCGTTGAACCCGATGAAGATCCGCTCCTCGGGCACGTCGACCCGCTCCTTGAACTGCTCGGTCAGCGACCGCTTGACGATGTCGGCCCGGTCGCGGAACACGTCGGCCATCGCCACGATCTTCGTCGGGGCGCCGGGAACGGAAAGGGCGTCGACGGCCGCACCGCCGCCACGGCCGCCACAGCCGATGAGCGCGATGCGGATCTCGCCGCTGCCGGCGGCATGGACGCGGGGCATGGCCGCACCCGAGAGAAGCGTGCCCGAAAAAGTCGTCGCGGCGGCGGCAGCGGCGACACGCGATGTGTCCGCGAAAAACTCGCGACGATTCGCGGCGACTGAAGATTCCTCGCGACGGTCGGGCGGCGTCATGGCGGTCAACTCCTGCGGGAGGGGAACGTGTTCCGGGCGCACGTGGCCCCGCTGCAGGCGGAACGACGTGGGACATCCCCGCAGATTCTGCCGGAGCCCCCGCCGGCTGTCAAAACGACGCGGCCACGCACGAGGCGATCCGAACCCGCAACGCCACCCAGGCGTCTCTCCGCTACTTGCCCTGGATCACCTTCTGGAGCGGTGAACGCGTGGGATCGGACTCGATCTTTTTGATGATCGCCAGGCCAGTCAGCAGCGTCTCACGCTGGCTCTTCTCCAGGGCCGTCAGCTTGTCCTGGCCACCTTCCGCCACGAGCTTCTCGATGTAGCCAGCCAGGCTGTCGGCCCCGGCCGTGTACTCCGCGTAAAGCCTGTCGATGGCCTGCTTGAGCGTGTCGCGCATCGCGGGCGCGGCAGCGTCGATCAGCGCGTCGAGCTGCTTCTCGTCCTTGAGGTCGATTCCCTCGTCACGGGCCTTGTCGATCGCGCCTTGCAACGTCTTCTGTACCACGTCGTAGGCCTGGGCCTCGAGCGACACGAGCTGCTTGTCGACGAACGACGCGGTGTAGTTCTCCACCTCCCGCGCGACCTGCGGCGGTGCGGCGAGCACCAGCTTTTCCGCCTGGTCCAGCACGGCCGGCGCCTGCGCCTCCAGCGTGTCGCCAAACCGGGCCGCTTCGACGTTGAGCTGCGGCTCCACCTGCGCCGCGGCCAACTCGACGAGGGTGCTCGCATCGGCGAACTCGGCCACCGTCTTGTAGAGGTAGCGGAGGTAGGCTGCGCCCGCCAGCAGCAGCGCTCCCATGGCCACGGCCGTCATCAGCATCCGCCTGCGCCCCTGCGCGACGGTCTGCTCCATGCGGCTGTGAAGCTTCATGATCTTCGATTCGAGCGCGGTGGAAACCTGCATCTGATCCGACATGTTCGTGTTCCTCACTGGGTGGTCCCGCAGGGGACGGGGTGTTTGGTGTCGCGTCGGCCGTGCCGCAGCTCACTGAACCTTGACGATGGGGCCCTCGTCGGCGGCGACCGACTGGTCGATCATCATCAGCACGTGATGGATGAAGAGCCGCTGCAGCTTCTCTTCGGGCTGCTTCGCGACCTCGTCAACGGGAAGCCTGGCGAGCAGCTTTTCGACCCGATCCCGCTCCTTGTCGACCTTGGTCTGCAGCTCGTCGGCGATCCCGCCTCCTTCGACGAGCAGCGAGTTCCGCAGCCGCTCTTCGATCGAGTCGAGCTTCTTTTCGGTAAGCGTGGGGATCTGCCGTTTGAGATCCTTGGCGATCCGGTCGCCCACCCGCTGCATGCCGGCTTCCGTCTTCTGCATCATCGAGGCCTGCAGCCGCTCCGCGAATTGGCCGGCCTCCTGCGTGAGCATCGTCTCCAGCTGCGGCCGCACCTTCTCGAATCGCTGCATCGCCTGCTCGCCGTAGGCAGGGGCCGCCTTCATCGCCGAGTCCATGAACTTCTGGCTGAGCGACGGCCATACCTGGTCGACCTTGGCCATGAAAGCGTTTTGGAGCTGGTTCGCGTTGAGCTGCCGCTGCAACGTGCTGTAGAGCCTGAGGCCGAACAGCCCCATCATGCCCAGCAGCAACAGTGAACCGCCGAGGATCAGGAACCGCGTGAGACGCTGCGCCCGGGCCAGGTCGTCGAGCCGCTGCTCGAGTCCGTCGACCACCTGCTCGAGGTTGTTCCGACCGGCCGTGAAGGACCGGCGATCGCCGCCATGGGACGACGCTTCGTATTCCGCATGCATGGAAAAAACTCCGTGGATGAGCGACTGTTCGTCTGTCGGATGTGTCGCCCGGCTCGTGCACTCGTCGGGATCGTAGCCAGGGCGGGTGAGCCGGAAATGAGGGACTTCCCCGACAGCCGCGATTCGGCACCGCACCGAGGCGTTCCGTCGGCACGCGATTGAAGCCACGTACCTGAACCCGATTGCACAGGCTCCCCTCAGTGGAGCCGACCGTCGGAAACCCGCCGGAACTTCCCCACACCGGTCCCCAAACGGCGACACTGTTGTCGATGACCGGATCGGCGTCAAGCACTCCCCCCGCTGGGGCGAGCGTCAGCAGCGGGCACGAGCGAAGAACGCCGCTCAGCCGCGGGATCGCGCCGCCTGGCCACGCTTCCGCGGCGTCGTCTTGGCGGTCGGCTTTCGCACCGCCGCCTTCACGGCACGGCCACCCCTTCCGCCCGCTGGCTTCTTCGCCGCCGCCTTGCCGGCTGACTTCTTGGAGGCCGGTTTCTTCGGCGCCGGCTTCTTTCGGCCTGCGGCGGCCTTCGCTCCACCGGGCCGTCCCGACGGCCTGCCTTTCCGGGCCGCCGCCGTGCCGGCCCGCGGCCGCCGCACCACCGCCGCCGCCTCGTCGAGAAATTCATGCGCTTCCGCCATCAGCTCCGCTGCCGAGAGCGGCTCGACCTCGTCGATGATGAACAGCGTTAGCTCACCGCGACGCTGGGCATCGCCCAGCGTCTGATATTCTTCCAGCGACAGATCGATGTGATCCTCGTCCTCGCTGGAGAGGAATTCGAAGCCCACGCGGGCCTTCTCATCCCAGCCGTCCACGTGAAACTCGACCCCATACTCCCGGAACAGCACGTTCCGGACGATGGAATAGCCCCGCGCCCTGAAGAGTCGCGCGAGCAGGTCGCAGGCTTTTGTTTCCGAGAGCGTGTCGGACATTGCGGGAGCTTTCTCCGGGAGTCGGATGGCGGCCGTGCGGACGGCGAGGCGTGGCAGGATAGCCGATTTACCCGCCGATCGCAGGCCGAGTGTTCTGACGGCTGCGTTTTTCCGGAAAACGTGGCACGCTGCGACCGCCTTCCCCGCCGTGCAGCCCCGGCCGCCGTGGTCACGGGCGGGCCGCCTCCACGTAGGGCACCTGTCCCTTCGTCGCCGCCGACAGCTCCACGATCACGTCCGCGATCGCCGTCGTGACCGCGGCGAAATAGTCGCACCCCTTTGCCGCGGTGGCGGCCGCCGGATCGCCGCAGCCCGTGTCGGGATGCACGTGCGACCACGGCCGCGGCGTCCAGCCGCCGGCCTTCGTGAGCGCCGGCAGCCCCCACGGTAGCGTCGCACCCGGCCCGGCCTGTGGCATCACGACGAGGTCGGGCCGCAGGTGCAACAGCAGCGACGTTTCCAGCTCGCCGGCGTGATCGCCCGGCTCGGCGAAGATTCGCGCAGCCTCCTCCGGCCGCACCCGCCAGAAGTCGACCACGACGATCAGCACCCCCGACTCGAGCATCAGGTCGCGGACGAGCGGCTTGAATTCGTTGCCCCCGTGCCCGTTGACGAGCAGGAGGCGGTCGATGCCCTGGCGTTTCAGACTCGCGACCACGTCCCGCAAGAGCGCCAGCGCAGTGGCCGTGGAGAGGTGGATCGTCGCCACCTGGTCCTGCTGCTGGGCGTTGTTGCCGAAGGGGATGACCGGCAGGACGATCGGCCGCGCGCCACGGTCCACGGCCAGATCCGCCGCCCGCTCGGCGATCGCCGCCGCCTCGATCACATCGGTGCCGTGCGGCAGGTGCATGTTGTGCGCCTCTGTCGCCCCCCAGGGCAGCACCGCCACGTTCGGCC
Organism: Pirellulales bacterium; assembly: GCA_044344895.1. Lineage (GTDB taxonomy): Bacteria > Planctomycetota > Planctomycetia > Pirellulales > UBA1268 > CAMCQY01. The sequence goes on from JBIJCD010000111.1 coordinate 7,697, forward strand.
GCCGGTCGAGCAGCTGCCGATAGTTCGCCTCGAAGAGCACGTGAGGCCGGGGCGTCGATGCCATGAAGATCTGCCTCCGGAAGAAAGCCCGCGCCGACGCCACCGCAACGTCACCGCTCGAGCAGGATCCGCAGCATCCGCCGCAGCGGCTCGGCGGCACCCCACAGCAGCTGGTCGCCGACGGTGAAGGCCGACAGGTACTCGCCGCCCATCTGCATCTTCCGCAGCCGTCCCACCGGGATGGTCAGGCCGCCGGTCACCGCGGCAGGCGTCAGCTCCCGCATCGAGGACTCGCGGGTGTTGGGCACCACCTTTACCCAGGGATTGGCGGCGGCGATGATGTCGGAGATCTCGTCGAGCGGTACGTCTCGGCGGAGCTTGATCGTGAGCGCCTGCGAGTGGCACCGCATCGCCCCGATCCGCACGCACAATCCGTCCACGGGGATCGCCGGCTTCGCGGCCGCGCCGAACCCGGCGCCCCGGCCGAGGATCTTGTTGGTCTCGGCGGCCCCCTTCCATTCCTCGCGGGACTGGCCGGTGCCGAGATCCTTGTCGATCCACGGGATCAGGTTGCCGCCGAGCGGCACGCCGAACTGCCGGGTCTCGTCGGCGGTCATGGCATGCTGCCGGGCCAGCACCCGGCGGTCGATCTCCAGGATTGCCGCCGCCGGGTCGTCGAGCAGGGTCCTGACCTCCGCGTTCAGGCTCCCGAACTGCGCGAGCAGCTCTCGCATGTGCTGCGCGCCTCCGCCGGAGGCAGCCTGGTAGGTCATCGACGTCATCCACTCGACGAGATCGTGCCGAAACAGGCCGCCGAGCCCGATGAGCATGCACGAGACGGTGCAGTTGCCGCCGATGAAGTCCTTCACGCCGGCCTGCAGGGCGGTGTCGATGACCGGCATGTTCACCGGGTCGAGCACGATGATCGCGTCGTCGTTCATCCGCAGCGTGGATGCGGCGTCGATCCAGTGACCACGCCAGCCCGCCGCCCGGAGCCGGGGGTGGATCGCCGACGTGTAGTCGCCCCCCTGGCAGGTCAGGATCGCGTCGCAGCGGGCCAGCGCCGCGAGATCGTGGGCGTCCTGCAGCGTGCGTTCGCCGCGGGCCTGCGGGGGGGCGGCGCCGCCGGCGTTCGACGTGGAGAAGAACAATGGTTCGAGGAGCGCAAAATCGTTCTCCTGCTGCATCCGGTGCATGAGCACCGAGCCGACCATGCCACGCCATCCGACGATGCCGACGAGTTTCATGCCTTTGCCTGCCGACCCCTGGGAACACCGCCGCGACCGACTCGCGGAGGACTTCGTACCCTACCTCAACCACCGACATCCCTCAAAGGTCGGCGGAGACGGCCCGGGATGCCGCGGCCGCTTCACACCGTCG
>JBIJCD010000112.1:0-8993 GCA_044344895.1 Pirellulales bacterium
CCAGCCGCAGCGTCCCGTCGGCCGCCAGGTGGCAACGCACGCCCCCAGGCAGGTCGACCGCCGGCCCCGGGAAGGCGGCCATGCGGGCCAGTCGCGCGAAGTGCGTGGCGGTCATGTCACGCCGCGACCATCCCTCGCGTTCCCACAGGGCCACGAAGACCTCGGCCACGAGCTGTGGGTCGAGCCCCGCCAGCACCGCCCTGCGGATCACCACGGCCCCCGCTGCCCGCTGGCAGCCGCACTGCTCAAGCAGGTGCTCGGCCGCGCTGCGCACGGCTCCGGTGAGGCCCGCCGCCAGAGCGCCGAGCCGCACGAGCGACTGCGTCGCCGCCGGGTAGGCCGCCGCTTCGCACTGCGGGAGAATGTCGTTCCGGAGAAAATTTCGGGCGTAGCGAATGTCGGCGTTGGTCGCGTCCTCGCGCCACGGCTGCTCGAGCGACACGAGGTGCTGCCGGACGACGCGACGCGACATCGCCAACAGCGGCCGCACCAGTGCCACGCCCTCGCACAGCGCCCGCGACGGCGCCATGCCCCGCAGGCCGGCCGGCCCCGTGCCCCGCAGGATGCGGTGCAGGATCGTCTCGGCCTGATCGTCGGCCGTGTGCCCGACCGCGACGTGGCGGGCACCGTGCTCGCCGGCCATGGCGGCGAAGAAGTCGAGCCGTAGCCGCCGCGCCCGCGCCTCGACGCCCTCGCCGCGGACACCGTCGCAGCCGCGGACGGGAAGTTCGCGGATGCTGCAGGGAACCGCCAGCCGTGCCGCCAGTGCGGCCACGAAGGCCGCATCGGCCGCGGCCTCCTCCCGCAGGTCGTGCTGCGCGTGCGCGACGATGAGCCGCGGCGGCGACGGCTGCCGCCCGGCCAGCGCGTGCAGGCCGCACAACAGGGCCACGCTGTCGGCGCCACCGGAAACCGCCACGATCACCGGCGCGGCGAAAAAACCCTGCCGCGGCAGGCCGGCGGCGACAGCGTCAAGAAAATCGGCGGAGCCGGTCGCGATCGCGTGGTTCGAGGCCATGCGGGCCATTGTGCCCGCCCCGTCGGGCGGCACAACATCGCCCTGCCCGCCACCACGGGGCCGCAGCCCCCGCGGATTCCCGGGTCGCGCCGGGGGCGAAGCGGCATTGAGCGGGGCTGCACCACCGGCTACCCTCCGCGTCCTTCACCGCCCCCTCCGCCGACGCCCTCCCGGCGCCGGCGGCCGCACGAAGGAGAACTGCATGCGACCCGGGATCGAACAGGCCCTGCGGACCTCCGTTCTGGCCCTGCTGCTGCCTCTCGTCGCCGGCGGCTGCTCGATGATCACCACCGTCGCCTACCTGGTGCGGCCGGAGAACGACGCCCCGGCCGAGTTCAAGGGGCTGCGGGGCAAGCACGTGGCCGTCGTCTGCAAGCCGATCGTGGAACTGGAGTTCAGCGACGCCAGTTCCGCACGCGAGCTCGCCACGCTGATCGGCACGCAGCTGGCCCGCAACGTCCGCAAGGCGCGTGTTATCGACCAGCGCGAGGTGGCCCGCTGGATCGACGAAAACGCCTGGGTCGACTACCCCACGCTCGGCAAGTCCCTCGACGCCGACATCGTGGTCGGCATCGATCTCGAGCAGTTTCGCATGCACGAGGGCTCCACGCTCTACCGCGGCCGCGCCACCGCCAACGTGCGCGTCTACGACGTCGCCGAGAAGAAGGTCCTGTTCGAGAAAAGAATCGACGACTTCGTCTTCCCCGGGGACAGCGCCGTGCCCTCGAGCGACCAGCCGGAGAGCCAATTCCGGGCCCGGTTCCTGCAGGTGCTCGCCGGCCGCATCGCCCGAAACTTCCACGCCTACGACAGCCGGTCCACCTTCGCCGAGGAAAACCTCACGTTCTGATCCGGGCGGATCCGCCGCCCGCCGCGTGGGCGGCTGGTGGTGCTGCTGCCGGTTCAGATGTTCTTCAGCGGCCGCTTCTGCTTGGGACCGGTCATCTGCCGCTTCTTGTCGTCGGCACGGGCACCGGGCGTGCCGTTTCCGGGTGTTCCTTGCTTCTTCGGTTCGTTCACGCCAGTGTGCCGCTCCTTCCAGGTGTAGCCCAGCGGACGCTTCAGTTCCTCGGCGGCCAGCAGCGCCCAGGGCGTGCCGGGGTGCTCCCGCACCACCCGCTGCAACAGGCTGGTCGCCTGCTGCGCGATCTTCTCAGTCTGGGAGCCGGCTTTCGACAGGTCGTCGCTCTCCTCGAGCACCCACGTGTCGCTCTGGGGATTGTTGAACTTCATGCCCGCCTTCGCCTGCGCGAGCATCGAGTTGTAGGCGTCCGTCCGCACCTTCACGGCGAGCACCCGGCCGAGCGACAGGTCGTATCCCGCCTGCCACCGCTTTTCGGTGATCTTGTCGCGGTCGGCCTGGCCGGCCCGCAGGACTCTCTCCAGTTCGTCGATCCGCGGCTGCAGCCGCGCCGCGGCCTTCTGCGCTTCGCCCAGCAACTGCGCCAGCGACCCGTCGTCCTTCCTCGGAAAGACCATCTCGGGGGATTCCATCGGCGTGATCTCCGTCGACCGTGCCGCCTCGACGAGCGCCCTCTTGGCACGGTTCTCAGCGAGCTTCTTGTCGATGGTCGCCGCCGCCACGTAATCGGGCTGGTAGTCGCGCATGACCTCGGGGTCGAAGAAGTACCGCAGCTGAGAGGCCATCGCGGCGGTCTGCTCGTTGGTCACCCGCCCGGTGGCGCTGCGGTTGGCGTGCACGGAGAAATACACGCCGCCCGTCTCGGCACAGAGCTTGGATAGGCTGAAGGGACCGAAGCCCGAGTCGATCGCCTCGTCAGCCAAGCGGCCAGAATGGACCCGCACGACCTCGGGGTAGAGCGTCTCCGGCCCCTGCTCGACCACGGCCCATTGCTGCTCCTGGTCGTACTTGGGGTCGAATTCGACGAACTTGATCCTCACGTCCTTCATGCCGAAGGGGGCCGGCACGCCGACGACGCACACCTGCATGCCGAGCTTGCTGCAATACTTCGCCGTGATGTCGGCCTGATCCTGGTCGTTGCCCACCTCGTCGGTGAAGACGATGATCATCACGTTCCGCTTCGGCGCGGAGGTGCGGAAAACCCGGGCCTCCTCGGCGGCCTTGCGGATCGCGGTGAACGTCATCTCGATCCCCGAGTCATCGACCGGGATCGATTCGATCGCCTTCGCGACCGCCGTCCAGTCGTCGGTCGCCTTGGACACGAGCGTCACTTTCTGGCCGTAGGCGACGACCATGTTTTTCAGGTCGGGCCGCCGGGCGCCCGACCGATTGGCTCCCAGTTCGTCGAACACCCGCTCCAGCCGCGCCGCGATCTCCTTGCGCTGACCGGCCAGGCTCACAGACTGGTCGAAGACCCAGCAAACCACCGTGGGATGCTGGCTCACCGCGGCCGCGATCTCGGCCGTGAGCCGGTCGACGGCTCCGGCAGCCCCCGTGGCCCCGGCCCCGACGGCCCCCTTCACCACGAAGTTGCCGTCGCTGGCCGCCGCAGTCGCCACCGCCTCCAGCGGGTCGACGGTCACCTCGGTCGTGATGTCGGTGTCGACTTCTACCGGCGCCACCGAGTCCTCGGCCAGCATCGGCGCCAGCGCCTGAGCGACCTCGGCCCCCGCCTCGCTCTGGGCGCCTGACGCATCCTGCGACGCGTCGGCCACGACCATTTCCTCGGGCGTGAGCACGATCTCCTCCTCGACGACCTGCCGCGGCTGGATGATCGTGACGGCGGCCGCCGGGCGGGGCGGCTCCTGCAGGGCGACCAGCGCCAGCGACAGGAGCACGACCACGTGGATCAGCAGGCTGATCGCCCACGCGGACGTGTCGGCATCGAACGGCGACTCATCGTCACCGACCCAGTCGTGCCACCATTGCTTCGCCAGGCTGGCTGGTGTCATTCGAGCCCCTCGACAGAACCGATTCCGGAACGCACCGCTGGTTTCAACACGCTCGGCACGGAATCCTCATTGCCTTCAGAATACCTCAAACAGCTGGCGTCAGCCGCGCTGGCCCCGGGCCCCGGCGGAGACATCGCCCGTGAAACGGGGCCGCTTGCCACGACCGCCCCCCCAGCGATAGCTTTTTTCACAGCTTTTTGCCACAAAACAATGGCTCCGACGGATACCGAACCGCAGTGAGAACCTCGCTGATGACGCCTCGATTCACTCGCCGGTGGCCTCATTGCCCGCTGCTGGTGCTGGCCGTGGCGATCGCGCTGGGGGCGACGCCTCCCGCCACCTGGGCGCAGGAGGCTTCGACGCCGGCCGCCGAGGAAATCACCCTGGAGACGTCGGATGGCATTCGCGTCGCGGCGTGGTTTTATCCGCCCCCTGCCGACGCCAAGACTCCCGCCGTCGTGATCCTCATCCACGACCTCGGTGGCTCGCACCTCACCGTCGCCGATCTTGCGCGATCGCTGCAGCGGGCCGGATCCGCCGTCGTGGCTCCCGACCTGCGCGGCCACGGCGAAACGCGTCTGCGGGCCGGAGCGGGCACCGCCGGCAAGGGCGATGCCGAGGCCGCCCAACTGCTCAAGAAGGCCGATTACGAAGCGATGGCAGCGGCCGCCGGAGGCCGCGTCCGCGATCAGGCACTTCACCGCGGTGAGATCGAGGCGGTGCGGCACTGGATCAAGGTGCAGTCCGACGCCGGCAGGCTCGACATCGACAGGCTTTGCGTCGTCGGGTCGGGGTTCGGCGGCATGTTGGCGGCGCTCTGGACGGCGGCCGACTGGAACTGGCCGCCCACGACCAACGGGCCGCAGGGGCAGCAGGTGCGGGCCCTTGTGCTCGTCAGCCCGTCGATGTCGAAGCGCGGGCTGGCGATGACCGGGCCGCTGGCCAGCGAGGCGATCCGCTTCGCTGTGCCCGTGATGGTGCTGGCGGGTACGAGCGACCGGGATGCCGGCAGGCTCTTCGACCAGTTCAAGCGGTTTCGCCCCAAAGAGTGGTTTACGCAACGGGACGGGCAGCCGCCCGAGAAGCCGCGGGAGCTCGAGGATGCCTCGGACGCCACCGCCTTCTACTTGCAAGCCAACACGACCCTCTCGGGCGACAAGCTGGCCACCGATGCGACGGTGAACGTGGCGGAGAAGGTGAAGACGTTCATCTCCCTGGCGCTGGCCAGGAAGCGTGAGTAGTCTGCAGGCCGTCGGCAGCGGCGGCAGGCTTCAGGGCAGCCGCAGCTCGGTGCCCGGAACCAGCAGATCTGGACTCCGCAGCCGATCCTTGTTGGCCTGCCACAGCCGCGCCGCCGCCGTGCGGTCGCCATAGACCCGCGTGGCGATCGATTCCAGGGTGTCGCCCGGCGCCACCCGCACCGAGGTCGGCGGACCGGGAGGCTCCCGCGCAGGCTCCGCGACCACGTGTCCGGCTGCGCCGTCTCCCGTCTGGAGCCACACCGATGCTCCCGCACCCCGCTGGTCCGCAGACGACGGCCGCGCCGTCCGCCAGGATGCGGCCGATGGTGCAGCCACGCCGAACGTCGGCTCGATCGCCTGACCTGCTCCCTGTGCGGCATGGGCGGAGGGCAGCGTCCACGAGGGTGGCATCCGTAGCACCAACCCGATCGGCAGCAGCTGCGGGTCCTGAAGCCGGTCGCGATTGGCCGCCCAGATCGCGCTGGCCGCGCCGGCCGATCCGTAAACCCGCAGCGCGATGCCGGTCAGGTCGTCGCCGTCGCGGACGACGTAGGTCGCGGGGGCCGCGGCGTCGCCGACCGCCGGGCTCGGCCGGGGCAGGTCGTTTGCCGACCAGCCGACCGCCAGCGGCGGCGGCGATTGGGTGTCGAGCAGCGGCGGCGGCGGGATGTCGAGCGTGGAACGGTACGCTCCATCCAGCCCCGGGGGCGCCGGCGCACCGTCGGCCACCGACCTCGGGAGCGGCGCCGGGGGCGGCGGAGGCGAACGAGACGGCGGCATCGCGGCCGCGATATTCGGCTCCAAGCCCGGGTGGCCGTACGAAAAGCCCGGCGGCTCGGCCACCGGCGGCGGGCTCGCGGACACGCCGCCGGCGAAGCCGGGCAGCTGCCCGAATCCCGCCGGCCAGGCAGCCGTCGGGCTGGCGGCATCGGCTGGCGTCGGCCGCACGCCGGCCGTCATGGCCTGTGGCTGCGAAGGGGCCGATGCCGGGCCCGAGCCGGAGGGAGCACCGCCCTGCCTGGCCGCCATCACGGCGGACGCGAACGGCTGGGCCAGCACCGCCCCACCGGCCAGCAGCGCGACGCCGATCACCAGCCGCAACACCTGCATGACAGCCGACATGGCACCTCCCGTCACAGTGGCGGACGGCGCCGGCACCACGTGCCCGCGCAGAACGTCCCGCCGGAAGTATGCGCCACCGTCATGCACCGGGCCGCCCTCGGCCGACGCGGCTGCGGCCACGGCCGCCGGCATGAGCCGCATCATCCGCGCGGTCTCCGTCACCCGCACGGCCCGCGCCGCAGAGGACCTGCCCCAGGGGAACGCGCTGGGCCAACCGCGGCTCGTGCTTCGCCACGGCGTCGAGGGCGGAATGGTCAGGATCGGAAACGGTCAGGCCGACGCCGCGGCCCCGGAGCGGGACGCCGACTGCTGCCGGGCCAAGCCGGCTCCCTCCTGCAGCCAGAGCACGATCGGGGCGGCGATGTAGATCGTGCTGTAGGTGCCGGTGATGATGCCCACCAGCATGGTGAAGGCAAAGGCGTGGATGCCCTGGCCTCCGAAGAGGTAGAGAATGAGCGTTGCCAGCAGGGCCGTGCCCGACGTCAGGATCGTGCGGCTCAAGGTCTGGTTGACCGCCTTGTCGATCATGTCGGCGGTGACGAACGGGCTCTTGCCCCGCAACTCACGCAGGCGGTCGAAGATCACGATCGTGTCGTTGATCGAGAACCCGACGATGGTCAGCAGGGCCGCCACCACGTCGAGGCTGATCTTGAAGTCGTCGACGAGCGCCCAGCCCAGGAACGGGGCCACGAAGCTGCTGAAGGCGAGGCAGGCCACGGCCACGAGCACGTCGTGGATGAGGGCCACCACCGCCGCCAATCCGAACGCCACGTTCTGGAACCGCACCCAGACGTAGAGCACGATCATCAGCAGGCTCGCCAGCAGCGCGTAGAGTGCCGTCACCTTCGTGTTGCCGGCCACCTTGCCGCCGATCGAATTGGCCGACAGGTACACGGGCGTGTCGGTGAGCTTCGTCGCCACCCGCTGCACCACCCGCCGGGTGGCCTCGACGTCGAGCGACGTGCTGAGCGACCAGTTGCGGTAGGGCTTCGTCCGGCTGGCTGCTCCCTTCGCGGCGGCGCCTGTCACCTCGAGGTCGAACGGGGCGTCCGCCAGCCCCTCGGCCTTGAGCGCGTCGCTGATCGTGGCCCGCAGCGTCGGCAGGTTGATCATCTCGGGGAAGTCGAGTTCCACGGCGGTGGAGAGTGCCGCTGCATCCGCCGGCGGCTTGCCGTCGGCGGCCGCCGACACCACGTCGCCGAAGCCCATCGAGTAGGTGGCCAGCCTCCCGGGAAACACCTCCCTGAGCATCCGCTCCACCTGGTCGTCGTCGCGGAGCGAGGTGTCGATCTTGTACCTGAGGTCGGGGGCGATGTCGGCCCCCGTGACCGCGCTGACGGCCACGTCGGGCAGCACCGCCACGGCCTTGCGGACGTCTGCGATGTCGAGCCCCTGGTCCGGCTTGAAGGCCACCTGGACGCTCGTGCCACCGGTGAAGTCGATGTCGAAGAGCCCCTGGCCCCGCTTCGCCGCAGCCGCCAGCCCCAGCAGGATGAAGGCCAGCGAGGCGATGATCGCCGGCCGCACCCAGCGGACGAACTGGAAGTTCGGCGTGCCGAAGAGCTTGGCCATCGAGATCCGCGTGAGCCAGCGGTTTCGCTCGGCCAGATCGAACACCACGCGGGCGCAGAACACCGCGGTGAACAGATTGAGCACCAGGCCCAGGATGAGCGTGACGGCGAATCCCTTCAGCTGATCGGTGCCCATCACGTAGAGCACGACCGCGGTGATGAGCGTCGTCAGATTCGAGTCGACGATCGTGGCGAAGGCCCGCTGGAATCCGTTGCGGATCGCCATGCGGACGGCGGCTCCGCGCTCGGTCTCCTCCCTCATCCGCTCGTAGATGAGCACGTTGGCGTCGACAGCCATGCCGACCGACAGCACGAGGCCGGCGAGGCCGGCCAGCGTGAAGGCGGCCTTGAGGGAGATCATCAGCGCCACGACGAGCAGGATGTTGAGCAGCACTGCCAGGTCGGCCACGAATCCGGAGAACCGGTAGTACGCCAGCATGAACGCCAGCACCACGATCGTCGCCAGCAGCATGGCGCGGGCGCCCGAGCGGATCGTGTCGGCCCCCAGCTGCGGGCTGATCTTCTGCTCGCTGATCGGCTCGCTGACCAGGGCCGCCGGCAGGCTGCCCGCGTTGAGCACACCGACCAGGAAGTCGACGTCGGACTGCTTGAAGCTGCCGGTGATCTGGCCGTCGCCCGAGATCGTGCTGCGGAGCGTGGGCGCCGACAGGAGCGTGTCGTCGAGCAGGATGCCGAGCCGGCTGGTGAGCCGGTTGGCGGGGTCGGGCTGGTTCTGCCCGGTGAGCGCACCGAACAGCGCCGCCCCCGACGAATTGAACGAGAAGTTGACGCAGGGCTGCAGGCTGCTGTCGTAGCTCGAGGAGGCCCGCGACAGGAAGCCGCCCGTGACGTCGAAGCGGTCGAGCACGACGAGCACCTCGGTGCGGCCGTCGGGCATGGTGCGGGTGACGAGCCCCCGATCCTCCGCCGGGTTGATCTTCGTGGTGTCGAGCTGCACCCAGCGGCCGATCTGCCGGCCGCCCTCGCTCACCGTGGTGCCGGGAGACCGGGTGCCGATCTCGATCACCTGCTTGTGCCGGGGATCCTCGGGATTGGCTGTGATCCGGAACTCGAGCACGCCGGCGCTCGACACCACCCGCTTGATGAGGTCGACCTCCGACTGGTCGACCTCCGGCACGATCACCTCCAGCTGGTCGAGGCCGTAGC
>JBIJCD010000208.1:0-6656 GCA_044344895.1 Pirellulales bacterium
AATCGTCCGCAGGCTCATGACGTCGCGCTCCGGGGGCTGCGGCCGGCCCGCCGCCGCGACGGCCCCGACCTCGCTCCCATTGTAGGCGCAGCCCCGGGCGCCGCAGGAAGGCCCGCCGGATCGACGACGAACCGCAGCGGCTTTTCGGCCCATTCCCCGGCGTAGCCGACGCCGATCCGGGGCGTTCGTGAGACGAGTCGGCGGGGCACGGCGACGCCGCCACGCTCGAGCCATAGCCCGGCCCGGCGGACCGCCGGCCGGCCGTCGAGCCCGCGGTCGATGCCCAGCGCCCTGGTCACGCGGCCCGGCCCGGCGTGGTCCCCTGCTCCACGGATCAGCACGGCCGCAGGTACGCCCTCGCGGCCCGTGACGATGTTGAGCATCCAGTGCATTCCGTAGCAGAGGTAGACGTACCAGCGTCCGGCCGGCCCGAACATCGTGGCGTTACGGCGAGTGAGGCCACGGGACCCATGGCAGGCGAGGTCGTGGGCCCCGAGGTAGGCCTCCGTCTCGAAGATCCGGTGCCGCGTCACCCGCCCGTCGGCGGCCCGCACCACGAGCCACGCCCCGAGCAGATCACGGGCCACGCGGTCGGCCGGCCGGTCGAAGAACGGTGCAGTGACAACCACGTGCATGCGGCGGCCGGAGGCTCTCATGATGCGACACCTTCAGCTTCAGCATGCGGGGAGGCGAAGGGATCGGCGTGAGGATCCGGAGCGTGTGGCCGCCGCGGCCACAGCGACCGAAGTCATGCCGTTCCGGAGCCGGTGAGCGTCCGCATGGCGCTGGCGCGTTCCAACCTGCCAGGGACTAGGACGCCGGCGTCCCATCGGGCATCATACTCACCCCGGGCGGCCCACGGCGGCGGCACGGTTCACTCTCGCACTCGGAGCATTCTTTCCCCCCATGGAAGCAGGCATCGTCGGACTGCCGAACGTCGGCAAGAGCACTCTCTTCAACGCCCTGACGATGTCGAAGGCCGCGCAGAGCGCGAACTACCCCTTCTGCACGATCGAGCCCAACGAGGGCATGGTGAGCGTGCCGGACGGCCGGCTCACGCGGATCACGAAGCTCATTCCGCCGCAGAAGGTGATCCCGGCCGCCCTCAAGCTCGTCGACATCGCGGGCATCGTGAAGGGGGCCAGCGAAGGCCAGGGCCTCGGCAACAAGTTTCTCTCGCACATCCGCGAGGTCGACGCCATCCTGCAGGTGGTCCGCTGCTTCGAGGATCCCGACGTGATCCATGTGGCGGGCAAGGTGGATCCCGTCTCCGACATGGAGACGATCGAGATCGAGCTGATGCTCGCCGACATCCAGCACCTCGAGAACCTGCTCCCCAAGGCCGAGCGGGCGGCCAAGAGCGCCGACAAGGAGGCGAAGCTCAAGGTGGAGGTGATGAAGAAGTGCCTCGCCCACCTGGGCGGACAGAAGCCTTTGCGCACGCTCACGCTCGACGAGGCCGAGCGGCAGGCCGTGAAGGAGTTCGGCCTGCTCACGGCCAAGCCGATCCTCTACGTCGCCAACGTGGACGAGACCGACCTCGAGGGCAAGGGGCCTCTCGTGCAGAAGGTCCGGGCGGCGGCGGCCGCCGCCGGCGCCTCGGTCGTGCCGGTGTGCGCGAAACTCGAGGCTGAGATCGCGGAACTCGACGAGGCCGATCGGGGCGAGATGCTCTCCGGTGCCGGTCTCACCGAGCCGGCGCTCGCGGTGCTGGCCCGGGCGGCCTACAAGACGCTCGGCCTGCAGAGCTACTTCACAGCTGGGGAAAAGGAGGTGCGGGCCTGGACGGTTCCGGTCGGGGCCACCGCCCCGCAGGCGGCCGGCGTGATCCACACCGACTTCGAGAAGGGCTTCATCCGGGCCGAGATCTACTCGCTCGAGGATCTCGAGGCCTACAAGACGGAGAAGGACATCCGCGCCGCAGGCAAGCTGCGGGTGGAGGGGAAGGAGTACGTCATGCGCGACGGCGACATCTGCCACTTTCTCTTCAACAAGTAGCGCGACTCACTGCTCAGCTGCGCACCGACTCCGGCCGTTCCGCCGCGGCACGCAGGTTTTGCGGCAGCCATGCCTTCTCGGCCTCGTCGGGATCGACTGCGCTCACCGGCCCGGCCGGTGCGAAGCCCTCCGCATACTCATCGACGTGTTCTTCCCGAGCGCTGGTACCGAAGAAGGAATACATCACCGGTACGAGCACGAGCACCAGAAGCGTGGTCATCGCCAGGCCGAAGGCCAGCGCCGTCGCCATCGGGATCAGGAACTGCGCCTGGAAGCTCTTTTCCAGCAGCAGCGGCAGCAGGCCGCCGATGGTCGTGATGCTGGTCAGCATCACTGGGCGGAACCGCAGGCAGCCCGCCTCCCGCAGGGCTAGCCGCAGCGGATGCCCCTCGCGGACGCGGATGTTGATGAAATCGATGAGGCAGATCGAGTCGTTGACCACGACGCCGGCGAGGGCCACGAGCCCGAACATGCTGAACAGGGTCAGCGGCATCCCCATGAGGGCATGGCCGAACACCGCGCCCGCGGCGCCGAACGGGATGGCCGCCATGATGAGGAACGGCTGGAAATACGATTTGAACTCCATCGTCAGCAGAACGAACATCGCGAATGCGGCGACGATGAAGCCCACGCCGAGGCTGCGAAGCGACTCGTTCGACTGCTCCCGCTGACCCTCCCAGCGGACCCGCACCATCGGAAAGTCGCGGCGTAGGTCCGGCATGAGCCGCCGCTCCATGTCGGCCGTCACCTGCGCGCTGGTCAGCGAGCTCTTGGCCACGTCGATGTCGGCCGTGACGGTTATCGAACGCCGCTGCCCGAGCCGGTTGATCTCCGAGTAGCCGCGGGCGACGTTCACGTCGGCAAGCTCATTGAGCGGCCGCTTGACGCCGTCGGGCCCCGTGACGCGGATCTCGTCGAGCGTGGCGAAACTGCGCCGCTCGTCACGCGGGTAGCGCACCATGAGCTTCACCTCGTGCCGCCCCCGCTGCAGCCGCATCACCTCTTCGCCGTAGTAGCTCGCCCGGATCGTCGCCGCCAGGTCGGCCAGCGACACGCCCATGGCCTCGGCCCGTGGCTTGACCTTGAGCTGGTACTCCCACTTGCCAGGCCGCGAATCGTCGTCGATGTCGATAACGCCGGGATACTGCGCAAGCCACTCCTTGCACCGTTCGACGGCGTCCTCGAGCTGCCGGACGGAGTCGGGCCCGGCCTGCGCGAGCAGTTTGAACTCGATCGTTTTCCCGCCGGGGCCGATGTTTTCGGTGCCGTAAATGAGCGACTCGGTGCCGGAAAAGTCGCCCGCGACACGGCGCCATTCGCTGATGAACTGCTCGCTGGTCACATCGCGCAGTTCACCCTCCACCAACTCTACGGCCACGGCCCCCACGTGGCTGCCGCTCATCCTCGCGTCGGGGCCCACCTCGCCCTGCGCTGCGACCTGCCCCACGGCGCGATGGACAAGCGTGACGATCGGCGCGCCGGCCGGCGAGAACTCCCGCGACACCGTGAACGCGGCGTCCTCGATCCGCCGGGTCGCCTCCTCCGTCACGCTGGCGGGCGTGCCGTCGGGAAACACGACTTTGGCTACGAGGCGGTTGGCGTCGATCTTCGGAAACAACAGGAACGGCGTGAGCCCGCTGCGGACGATTCCGGCGGCCAGCAGCAGGATGCACCCTGCCGCCGCCATCACCGACAAGCGATTGTCGAGCGCAAAATCGAGAAACGGGGCGTAGACGGTCCGCACGAACCACTTCAGACCGCGATCGCACACCCGCTGCAGCCAGGCTACGGCCGGAAGGAGCAGCCGCAGCGGATAGAGCACGATGCCGAAGATCGTGAACACCAGGTTCTTCTCGTGCGCCAGGTGCCCCGGCAGCACGAGCAGCGATTCCGCCAGTGACACCAACAGCGTCGAGATGAACGCGAAGGGCATCACGGCGATGAACTTGCCCATCACGCCCGACACGAAGCACAGCGGCAGGAACGTGATCACGGTCGTGAGCACGCTGGAGATCACGCTGGGAATCACCTCGACCGTGCCGTCGATGGCCGCAGCCGTCAGGCTCTTGCCCATCCGCCGATGCCGATCGACGTTGTCGCTGACCACGATCGCATCGTCCACCACGATGCCGATCGCCATCAGGAAGGCGAACATCGAGAGCATGTTGAGCGTCTGGTCGGTGGCGTACATGAGCGCGCCGGTCCCCAGCATCGAGAACGGGATGCCCATGGCCACCCAGAAGGCGATCTTGAGGTCGAGGAACAAGGCCAGCATCACGAACACGATCACCAGGCCCTGGAGGCCGTTCGAGATCAGCATGTCGAGCCGGTCCTTGACGTCGACCGACTGGTCCGCCCACAGGGTGAGGTCGTAGCCCGGAGGCAGCTTCGCCTCGACCACGTACTTCTTCACGGCATCGACCATCGCTAGCAGGTCCTCGCCGGAGCTGCGATCGATGGAGATCACCATGCCGGGACGGCCATTGATCCGGTTGCTGGCGGCCACGTCGGCGAACTCGTCGCGGACCGTGCCCAGGTCGCCAACGGTGAGGACCAGACCATCCGGCAGCGTGACGAGCGGCAGCTTCGCGATCTCCCGCCCGACGTAGCGCTTATTCTTGCCGCGCAGCAGGATCTCGCCGCTCTCGCTGCGGATCGTGCCCCCGGGCAATTCGAGGTTCTCGCGGCGGACGATGTCGGCCACCTTCTGGAGCGACAGCCCGTACTTCCGCAGCGTGGCCTCCGAGATCTCGATGTCGATCTCGTAGTCCTTGGCGCCGAGCAGGTTAGCCGCCGACACCGCCGGCAGGGCGAGGAGGTCGTCGCGGACGAGCTCCGCCACGTCACGCAACCCTCCCTCGGCCGTCGCGTCGGTCGCGCCGCCCTCGGGCGCGAGGACGCCCACCTTGATGGCCGGCGTCCGCAGCGTGACCTGCTCGACCTTCGGATCCTCGGCAAGCTCCGGCATGCTCGGGATCCGCTCAACCTCGGAGCGGATCTCGCCGAGGGTCTTTTGCACGTCCTTGACGTTGTCCTGCAGTTCGAAGACGCAGAAGCCCGTCCCCTCCTGGGCCACGCTGGTGATCTTCTTGATGCCGGAAACACTGCGGCATGCCTCCTCGACTTTCTGGCAGATCCCCTCCTCCACCTCCTCGGGCGTGGCACCGGGATACGGCACCGTGACCAGCACGATCTCCAGATCGAATTCCGGAAACACCTCGCGCCGCATCGACGCGAAGGCCATCGCCCCCACGAGCAGCATGGCGATGACAAGTGTGTTCATCGCCGGCATGTTGCGGACGGTCCAGCTGACGACACTTCTCATGATACGGGACTCACAGGGACTCGCTGTCGCCAACAGCGTCAGCGGTGCGGGCCGCGGCCGCGGCCGGACCACCGGCCTCCACCACGTCCATGCCGGGCCGCGGATGGGAAAGCTGGCTGGTCACCACGCGGTCGCCCGCGACGAGACCGGCGGCAGCCGAATCAAAGACCACGCGGCCACCGCTCACCTGAAGTGGCTTGGGCCTCAGCACCACGAGCCGGCCATCCCGCACGACCCAGACTTCGCCACTGGGCCGCTGGCACTCCTCGGGTATCGAGACCAGCTCCCCGGGCGTGTCAACATGCACCCGCACCTCGACGAACATGCCGCGGAGCAGCGACTTCGGCGCCCCCAGCGGCGGCTGCGGCATCGCGGCGCCGTAGCTGTCGATCGCGACCACCTCACGGGGCCGCTCCACGAGCACCCGGCAGGGGAGCGTGCGGGTCTTCTCGTCGAGTCCGCGACCTTCCTGTCGCGACAGCCTGCCCTTCCACTCGTAGGCGGTGTCGCCGACCGCAAACACCACCGTCGCGGGCATGTCGAGCTCATCGTGGGCCTCCCGGTCCGGCGCGTCGGTCGGCCGTCGGCTGCCCCACACGCGGGCCAGCTGATCCATCTGAAGGCTCGTGCGGACCTCGGCCGCCCGCGTGTCCTCGATGGTGACCAGCGGCGTGCCCTTGGCGACGAAGGAGTCCTGCTCCACCTTGTCCTCGACGACGATGCCGTCGATCGGGGCCACGATCCGCGTCCGTGCTAGGTCGAGCTTCGCCTTGTCGAGCATCGTCGCGGCGAGCGACTGCCCCTCGACGAGCCGGTTACGCCGCTTGGCCAGCACCCGCTTCTGTCCTTCCGCCGCCGTGAGCGTGTTCGTCGCCATGAGTTCCTCTCGCAGCGCGCGGTCGTGCTCCGACTCCGTCACCACGCGGCTCGTCTTCAGATTTTCAAGCCGGGCTGCCTCTCGCCGGGCGAGATCGACCTGCCGGCGGGCGAGCTCAATCGTCGTGACGTTCTGGGCCAGTTCTTCGTCGAGCTCCTCGATTGCATGCCCGGCCTGCTTCAGCTCGCGTTCGAGCCGATCCACGTCGAGCTCGTAATCTCGCGGATCGATCTCGATGAGCACGGTGCCGGCCTTGACGAACTGCCCTTCGTTGCAGGCCGCGGACTTGGTCCGTACGCGGCCACCGACCTCGGC
Source organism: Pirellulales bacterium (assembly GCA_044344895.1). Classification (GTDB taxonomy): domain Bacteria; phylum Planctomycetota; class Planctomycetia; order Pirellulales; family UBA1268; genus CAMCQY01. Next base: position 6,516 of record JBIJCD010000208.1, read on the forward strand.
CGCGAGCGTCACCTCCCGCAGCGGCACGACGACCCCGTCGGCCTCGATCGTCAGTCCATTCCGCTCCGGCGTGACCTCCGCTGTGCGCACCGGCGTGGCGACGCCCTCCTCGCTCGCCCGCCGCTGTGGCGGCGGCTGCGT
>JBIJCD010000113.1:0-8935 GCA_044344895.1 Pirellulales bacterium
TCCCCGAGCGCACCGCCACGGACCGCGTCGCATGGATGCGACGCCAGCACCAGCGAGCGGGAGCTCGCCAAGCGGCTGTGTTCGGGCAGGCATACGCCTGCCGGACGGGAAAGGCCTCCCCGAGCGCACCGCCACGGACCGCGTCGCATGGATGCGACGCCAGCACCAGCGAGCGGGAGCTCGCCAAGCGAAAATGGCCCGGAGGGCCATGTTTCGCGTGAAGTCAGTGCCGGAAGTGCCGTCGCGAGGTGAACACCATCGGGATGCCGGCCGCGTCGGCGGCGGCGATCACCTCGGCGTCCCGCTTCGAGCCGCCCGGCTGGATCACCGCGGCGATGCCGGCCCTGGCGATCAGCTCGATCGAGTCGGGGAACGGGAAGAAGGCATCGGAGGCGAGCACGCCGCCGCGGCCGCGGTCGCCGGCCTTCTCCAGCGCGATCCGCACCGCGTCCACCCGGCTCGTCTGCCCCAGCCCGGCACCCACCAGATTCGTGCCCTGACAGACGGCGATCGCGTTGCTCGTGAGCCGGCGGACGATCGTGAAGGCAAAGTCGAGAGGCTGCGTCAGCCGGGGGTCGGGCTGCCGCTTCGTGACGACCCGCCACGTGGCGGGATCGTCGCACGCGGTGTCGGGCCGCTGGGCGAGAATCGCACCGGCGATGCCGCGCAGCTCCAGGCCGTCGGTCGCCTCCCACGGATCCCCCGCCGGCACCTCGACCAGCCGCACACTCCCCTTCCAGCTGGGCTTGGTGGTGAGCAGTTCGACCGCCTCCGGCGCGAAGGCGGGCGCGGCGATCACCTCGACGAACAGTCCCGGTGCCAGCAGCACCTCGGCGCACCCGCGGTCGAACGGCCGGTTGACCGCCACGATCGAGCCGAAGGCGCTCGTCGGGTCGGCCGCCATCGCCGTGGCGAGGGCCTCGGCGGCGGTCGCCCCCGAGGCGGCGCCGCACGGGTTTGTGTGCTTCACCACGACCGCCGCCGGTTCGGCGAGCAGGCCGGCCAGCCGCGTGGCGCCGTCGAGATCGAGCAGGTTGTTGTAGGACAGCTCTTTGCCCGAGAGCTGCGTCAGGCCTGCCAGCCCCAGCCGCGTGCCCGCCGGTGCGAACAGGGCCGCCGACTGATGGGGATTCTCGCCATAGCGCAGCGGCATCCGCTGCTCCAGTTCCAGTTCCAGCCGGGTCGGCAGCGGCGGCGCTTCGTCGGCCGCTGCCTCGCCGCCGGCCGGCGTGCGATCCGCTCCGGCCGCGGCCAGGCCTGAGTGGCGGGCCATCCAGCCGGCGATGGCGGTGTCGTAGGCGGCCGTACGCTCGAAGGCGCGGGCGGCCAGCAGCTTCCGTTCGGCGAGCGTGGTGCCGCCGCGGCCGATGGCGGCGAGGAAGTCGTCGTACTGCTCCGGTCCGGTGACGACGGCGGTGAACGCGTGGTTCTTCGCCGCCGCGCGGACGAGGCTCGGGCCGCCCACGTCGATCAGTTCGATCGCCTCGCCGGGTGTGCAGTCGGGACGAGCGACGGCGGCCTCGAAGGCGTAGAGATTGACGATCACGGCGTCGAAGGTGGCGATGCCGTGCTCGGCGAGCACGTCGCGGTCGTCTGCCCGGTCGTGCCGGGCGAGCACGCCGGCGAAGATCCGCGGGTGGAGCGTCTTCACCCGACCGTCGAGGATCTCGGGAAACGACGTGACGGCGGAGACGTCCTCGACGTCGAGGCCGTGGCTGGCCAGCGCCGCGCTCGTGCCGCCGGTGCTCACGACCTTCACGCCCGCGGCCTTGAGACCGGCGGCGAGCCGGCCGAGACCGGTCTTGTCGAACACGCTCACGAGCACGCGGCGGACGGGAACGACGTCGACGGGCGGACCGGAGGCTGACGGGGCGGCATGGGATGGTTTCATGCCGGAATTAGACCAACCGACCCGCGGCGGAAAAGAGGGGCCTCACGCTTCCGCGTATTCATCGAGGAGCGACTCGATCCGGGCGAAGACCTCGGCCATCTGCTCCGCATCGGGCAGGAGTGTGAGCCGAAAGTGGTCGCGGTAGGGAACGTTGAAGCTCGACCCGGGCGCCACCAGCACGTGCTTCCGCTCGAGCAGATCGAGCGCGAACGCCTGGTCGTCGAACGCCTTCGAGCCGCCGGGGAGCCGGTCGGCGTGCACCTTGACGAAGGCGTACATCGCGCCTCGCGGCGTCACTACCGAGAGCCAGCGGCTCCGTTGCACGGCTGCGATCACGGCGGCCCGCGTCGCGTGCAGCCTGCCCCCGGGCCGCGTCAGGTCGAAGATCGACTGATGGCCGCCGAGCGCCGTCTGCACGGCGTATTGGCCCGGCACGTTCGAGCAGAGCCGCAACGATGCCAGCAACTCGACCGCCTGGATGTAGTCGCGGGCATGCTCCCGCTCGCCCGAGAAGACGATCCAGCCGACGCGGAGCCCGCAGGCCCGGTAGATCTTGCTCAGGCCGCCGAAGGTAAGGCAGAGCGTCTGCTTCGCCAGCGTGGCGGCCGGCACGAATTCCGCGCCGTCGTAGAGCATCTCGTCGTAGATCTCGTCGGCGCAGAAGACGAGGTGCCGCCGTTCGGCGATCGCGGCCAGCCCGGCGAGCACTTCCCGCGGATAGACAGCGCCGGTGGGATTGTTGGGATTGATCACCACCAGCGCCCGCGTGCGGTCGGTGACCAGCGACTCGACCTCGTCGGGATCGGGCACGAAGCCGTTCTCTGGCCGGCAGGGATAGTGCACCGCCTTCGCCCCGTGGATCACGACCGAAGCCGTCCACAGCGGATAGTCGGGGCTGGGCACGAGCACCTCGTCCCCGGGATTGAGCAGCGCCCGCATGGCGATCATGATCAATTCGGAGACGCCGTTGCCGATGAACACGTCATCGGCGGTGACGTCCATGACGCCGCGGTTCTGCTGCTGCATAACCACCGCCTCGCGGGCGGGGAAAATGCCCTTCTGATGCGAGTAGGGATCGGCCTGGTGGAGGTTCTCCACGATGGCCACCCGCATCGACCCCGGCATCCGGAACCCGAACAGGCCCGGGTTGCCGATGTTGAGCTTGATGATCTCGTGCCCCTCGCGCTCGAGCTGGTCGGCGCGGCGGGCCAGCGCCCCGCGGATCTCGTACTTGACGTCGTGCAGGTGCTCGGAGGCACGCAGGGCGGGCAGGCTCATGGCTGGTCGGGCTGGATCGAGGCGGGCGGACCGGTCACGGACGACGAGCCGCCAAGCCTACCATGCGGACGTCGGGCTCACGGCGCGGCCGGCAGCTCCACTTCCATGATCGTGCCGCGCTGCGGCAGCCGGCCCTTGGCCACCACCCTGCCCCGCAGCTGCCGTACGATCGCGTGCACGAGGAACAACCCCAGCCCGGTGCCGGGCGTGGATCGCTCCAGTTCGCTCCCCAGCCGGACGAAGCGGCCGAAGACGTTCTGCCGTTCGGCCGGCGGGATGCCCGGCCCCTCGTCCTGCACCCGCACGAGCACCCGGCCGCGGGGCAGCGTCGCGACCTCGATCTCCACACGCGGATCGGGGAGCGAATACTTGACGGCGTTGTCGATCAGATTGCGGAAGACGATCTCGAGGTCGGCCTCGCGACCGCAGACCCGCAGCCTCGGATCGACCTCGTCATCATTGCCCGTGCTCCCGGCCGCGCCGACGAGCCGCACGCTCTCCGGAGCCACGCCGTAGCGGTGCAACACGGCCTCGCGGGCCTGTTCGAGCACGGGGCCGATCGGGGTGGCGTCGGTGCCGGGCCGCGCCCGCCGCTGCAGCGTCTTGGCCGCGTCGAGGAGGTGGTCGATGAGCGTGTCGAGCCGCTCCACGTCCTTGAGCATGAAACGGTGGAAATCGGCCTGCTGCTCCGGCGGCACGGGCCGCCGCGTGAGCGTCTGCAGGTAGAGCTTGAGGGACGCCAGCGGGCTCTTGAGTTCGTGCGTCACGCTGTCGATGAAGTTGCTCTGCCGCTGCGACAGCGCGATCGCCTTGACCGTCAGGGCCAGGTAGATGATCACGCCCACGAGCACGAGGACCAGCAGCGCCACGCCGACGCCGAGGATCGCCCAGTAGAACGCGGCGTTCTTGGAGCCAAGCGCAGCGGCGATGCTGACGAGCACCCAGCCCACGCCGAGCGCGAGGATCGAGCCGATCAGCACGACGCCCAGCAGGATCGGCCAGCCGAGCGACCGCCGCGGTTCCATGAACGACCTCCGGAACGGCCCGACGACGATCGACGCCCTCCGCCGCGGGTATGCTACCAGCCGCCATGACGCCGCACGACGCTACACCCAGAGCCGGCAGACCCGCCCCGGCGATGCGGCCGCCAATCGAACTCCAGGCCGGCGCGACACGCCTGGTATTCAGGTGGCACGCGGACCGCTGGTCGCATGCGCTGGCACCGGCTCCGGTGAGCGGTCAGGAATCCGCCGCGCATGCCGAGTGGGCTTCGCTCGACGGCGCATGGCCGGCGGATGGGGATCCGCGGTGGCCGGCGTCACCGGTGCTGGTCGAACTGTCCCGGCTGCCCGGGCACGGCGCCGCCGCGACGATCGTGGGCGTCGGCATGGCGGGACGGTCGCACTATTCGGCCAGCGTCGGCCGCGATCCGCTGGTGGCCGACGCAGTGCGGTTCGAGATCGCCTGCCGGCTTCACGACGGTCCCGGCTGGCTGGGCTCGACTTACCGGGTGATCGATGGGCAGGGGCCGCGGCTGGTGCGCATCGAGGCGGCCTGCAGCAGCGGACCGCTCCCACGCACGGTCGAATGGTCGTATTCGATCGGCCCGCAGGGCATCTTCGGCCTACGAGGGGCGACGGAGGCGACGGCACGGGCCTGACCAGTGCGGGCATGGCCGGGCGGCGGGCCCGAGGGTTTTGCGTCGCCGCCAGGGTCATATCTTGCGATCCGGCCCGCGATCGATCAGATTCATTGGACGACGGCGGTCAGCGGCCCCGCGCTGCCTCCGCCGCCGGCCTCTCTCGCCCGGTTTTTTCGCCCGCTGGAACGCCCCCATGTTCGACGTGATCGAACGGCTGAAGTCCGAGTGGACCGACAAGTACGTGGTCGTCGACTCGCCCGCGCCCGAACTGGCCCGGTTCGCCAACGCCACGGGCACCGTGCGAACGGTCAACATGAACGGCCGTTGCCTCGTCGAGTTCGACCAGTTCAACAACATCGGCTGGTACGACATCGACCCGGCGGCCCTGAAGATCGTGTCGCAGCCACGGCCCAAGCCGGCCGAGAAGGAGGCCGCGAAGCCCGCGGCGGCAGCCAAGTCCGCCGCCCCGCCGGCTGCGAAGCCGGCCGCCAAGTCCGCCGCCAAGCCGGCCGCGGGCAGGCCGTCCACCGCCGACATTCTCGCCGCCGCCCGCGGCAAGGCGGCGACGCCGGCGCCGGCCGCCGGCAAGCTCTCCACCGCCGAGATCCTGGCCCGTGCCCGGGCGAAGGCCGCGGCTCCTGCCGAGCCGCCGGCCGCCGAGCCGGAGGTGGCCGCAGCCGAGACCGAGGCCGTGCCGGCGACGCCCGCCACCGGCAAGCCGGCCGCAGCGAAGCCCGCGGCGGGTGGGCCGCTGCCCAGCACGACCGCCGACAAGATCGCCTGGTGCCGGGCGAACGACGGAAAAAAATAGCGTCCACAGCGGTTCGCGCCGGATTCGCGGCGGCCCTGGCGCCGCTGCGAACATTGTTTCCACAATCGTCCACGAACTAGCCGGGCTTTGCCCGGATCGGCCCAGGGAGGGGCTGCACCATGCATCGGATCACTCTGTCCGCCGGCACGGCCCTGGCGTTGCTCATGGCCGCACCCGGCTGCGGGCGGCTCTCCGACCATCCGGTGGTGGTCATGGCCCGCGATGAGGTGACGGTGAATCCCCGCGTGATCGAGCGCCTTGCCGGCCCCGGCGGCACGGTGGCCTGCAGCCGGGCGGTGACGGGGCGGGCGAGCGACACCGATGGCATCGCGGCGCTGCAGTTCGAGGCGACCGGCCCGCGGGCCACGGGCACCGTGGTGGTGGAGGGGAAGAAAATCGGCAAGGAATGGGGCGTGACGCTCCTGGAACTGCGACCCGCAGGCGGGGGGGAGCCGCTGCTGCTCACGGCCGACCTGGAGGCCCGCACGGGGACCGACACGCCGAAATTCGACCCGGCGGCGGCGCAGAGCGCCGTTCCTGCCCCTCCGCCCCCCGCGGAGATCGAGATCGCACTGCCTCCGGGCGGCCCCGGCCAATGACGGCACCGTGGCGATGGCAGTCCGGTCCCGGCGCCGGCCTGTCAAGCCGCAGCGGTCGCGCAGAAAATCCGGCGTCGCGCCACCGCTTTTTTTGGCGGTCTCATGAGATCGTCGCCAAATGTTTGACTCGCGCACGCGCGGATTCATAATGGCGACGCACTTCCATGAGGGAAGCCACCGCGACGATGGCCTCGGCCCTCGTTCCCGCGGTCTGCAGCACGGCGGCTGAGGCACTTCGTCGGACACGGCTGGATCAGCTAGCCGTGCCATGCGTGCCGGCCCGCCGACCGCGCGGGCCGCCCGCCGACGCAGCGTCCTCGATGCCGGCCGTGCAGCGGATGTTCAGCTCCATCACACCCACCACCCCGCAGGAAAGAAGGAGTCGTTTCGTTCCGATGGCCCGGATCCGCAACGTTTTTGAAATCATCGAACTGTACGGTCACGACGAGAATTTCGAGCCGCACGCCACGACGGAGTTCGTCCCCACGGACGCACCGGCGGGCTCCAAGCAGAAAATCGACATCCTCGCGGAGCGGATCCAACGGGGCATGCCGCTGTGGCATCCCGAGGATTCCACCGACGCGACCGCGGCCTTGGTCGCGGAAGAGGTGTAGCCGACCGGCCCACCATCCCGGAGTCACGCCAGACTCCGGGCCCCGGCCGGCGCCGGGTTCAGTCCTTCGATCGCCCTCCGCGTCCCGTCCGGCCGCGGAGGGCGATTTCGATATCCCGCCTGGCGGTGTCGGCCTTGAGCTTCTGCCGCTTGTCGTGCGCCTGCCGGCCGCGGCCGATGCCCATCAGCACCTTCACGCGGCCGTTCTTGAAATACATCCGCAGCGGCACGAGCGTGAGGCCCTTCTCCAGGGCCCGGCTCGCGAACCGGTCGATCTCGCGACGATGCAGCAGCAGCTTTCGCGGCCGCTTCGGCGCGTGGTTGAGCTGGTTGGCTTTCTCGTATTCCGGAATGTCGCAGCCGAGGAGCCAGGCCTCGCGGCCGTCCACGCGGCCATAGGCCTCGTCGAGCGACATCCTGCCCCCCCGCAGGCTCTTCACCTCACTGCCCACCAGCGCGATGCCGCACTCGAGCGTGTCGATGATCTCGTAATCGTGGCGGGCCCGGCGATTCTCCGCCACGACCCGCTCGGCCGTCGCAGCGGCGTCCTTGGCCTTGCCCTTCGCAGAGCCTCGCGACGCAGCCGGGGACGAACCCTTGCCGTGCGCCGCCGCGCCGGCCGGCGGGGCGGCTTTTTTTCCGACTGGTCGTGTGGGCTTGGGAGCGGCCACGTTGCTGGTGAACCGGGGGTGCGTCGCATTGTGGGCAGCGGTTCTCCCACACGGTACACTGTAACGTTCCGCCCGCGGCGCATTCCCGGACTTGGGCCCTTGGCCCGCGGGCGCCGACAGAGCCCACCCCGCGGACTGCCAGTTCCATGCCGAGACCCAGCCCCATCCGCCCCGGAGCGCGCCGCCTCGGGATCCTCCTCGTCGGCGGCCTGCTGGTCGCCGCGGTCGCGTGTGCGGAACCGGTGCGAGCCGCCGATGCGGCCCCCGGGCCGACTCCGGGATTCGTCGCTGGCGAGGCCCGCCCCGCAGGCGACGGCCCCGCGCTGAAGGTGCCCGGCGGTTGGATGGTCGCCTACGACGAGACGATCCCCGGCACCTCCGTGACCTTCCGAATGATCCCGGTGCCAGGCGGCACGTTCCGCATGGGCAGCCCCACCGACGAGGCCGACCGCGACGCGACCGAGGGGCCACAGTACGAGGTGCGGGTCGAGCCTTTCTGGATCGGCCGCTGCGAGGTGGCCTGGCAGGAGTACAAGGTCTACATGGCGGCCTGCGACGTCTTCAAAGCCATGGAGGCTGCGAACGTCCGCAAGGTGACCCCCGACAACGAGGCGGACGCGGTCACAGCTCCCTCCAACCTCTACGATCCCACCACGACCTTCTCGAACGGCGAGAATCCCCTGCAGCCGGCGGTCACGATGACGCAGTTCGCCGCCCGGCAGTACACGAAGTGGATCAGCGGTCTCACCGGACGGTTCTATCGGCTGCCACTGGAGAGCGAGTGGGAGTATGCCTGCCGCGCCGGCACGACGACGCCGTGGTCTTGCGGCGACGACGCGGCGGTGCTGGAGAAGTCAGCCTGGTTCGCCGACTCGTCCGACGAGACGACGCATCCCGTCGGTGAAAAGGAGCCCAATGCGTGGGGACTCCATGACATGCACGGCAACGTCGCCGAGTGGGTGCTCGACGAACTGGTGCCGGAGGGCTATGCCCGGCAAGCGGCGCTGCCGCAGCCGGTACCCGGGGTCACGGCCGCCGTGTGGCCGACGAAGCTGTCGCCGCGCGTGGTCCGCGGCGGCGCCTACTACGACGAGGCAGCCCAGTGCCGCAGCGCCGCCCGCCGCGGGTCGGAGGATCTCGCCTGGAAGGACGTCGACCCGAACCTGCCCAAGAGCCCCTGGTGGTACACCGAGGAGCCGGCGCTGGGCGTGGGCATGCGGCTGGTCCGGCCGCTGGCCTTGCCCGACGTGGCCGAGCGGCGCCGCTGGGGGGATGCCGACATCGAGAGCATCCGGGCCGACGCCGGCGACCGCCTCCAGCAGGGCCGCGGGGCCCGCGGCCTCGTCGACCCGGCACTGCCCGCCGAACTGAAGGCCGCGGGCATCGGCAGCTAGATCGTCCACACAGCGGTTCCAGCGGCGTTCGCGGTC
>JBIJCD010000114.1:0-8885 GCA_044344895.1 Pirellulales bacterium
CCAGAAACCGGAGGTTTCCAAGACAAAATCGCAGGACGCGATGTTTGTCGTGAAGCCGTTAGCCGAGCGCAGCACCAGAAACCGGAGGTTTCCAAGACAAAATCGCAGGACGCGATGTTTGTCGTGAAGCCGTTAGCCGAGCGCAGCACCAGCGGGCGGAGCCCGCCGAGACGTTCGCTGAGGGCAGGCCTTCGCCTGCCTGCCGCTGCACCGCGCCTGTGCTGCGTCGCATGGATGCGACGCGCAGCACCAGCGGGCGGAGCCCGCCAAGAAAAAATCGCAGGATGCGATGTTTTTCGTGTACCTAGCAAGTCCGGTCGACGGCGGCAGCGATGCGGCGGCAGGACTGCATCATCCGCTCGAAGGCCGCGAAGTCGAGCGTCTGGCCGCCGTCGCTCGAGGCCGATTTCGGGTCGGGATGCACCTCGATGATCAGGCCGTCGGCGCCCGCCGCCACGCTGGCCGCGGCCATGCTGGCGACCAGGTTCGCGTGGCCGGTGCCGTGGCTGGGATCGACCACCACCGGCAGGTGGGTGCGGGCGTGCAGCCAGGGCACCGTGGCCAGCGGCAGCGTGAACCGCGTGTGCGTCTCGAACGTGCGGATGCCGCGCTCGCAGAGCATCACCTGCCGGTTGCCGCCGTCGAGGATGTATTCGGCCGCCAGCAGCAGCTCCTCGACCGTCGCGGCGGGCCCGCGCTTCAGAAGCACCGGCACGGGGGCGCGGCCGACGGCCTCGAGCAGCCGGTAGTTCTGCATATTGCGGGCCCCGACCTGCAGCACGTCGGCGTAGCGGGCGACGAGGGGCACGTCCTCCGGCGCTACCACCTCCGTCACGATCGCCAGGCCGGTCTCCGCCCGTGCCTCGGCGAGGAGCTCCAGCCCCTTCTCTTTCATGCCCTGGAAGCTGTAGGGGCTCGTCCGCGGCTTGAAGGCTCCGCCGCGGAGGCCCGTGGCCCCGGCCGCCTTGACCGCGCGGGCGGTCTCCACGATCTGTTCGCGGCTCTCCACCGAGCAGGGGCCTGCGATCACGCCGACCTGCGTGCCGCCGACGACCAGCGAGCCTGCCCGCACCACCGTCGGCTCCCGCTGCACCTCGCGGCTGGCCATCTTGTAGGGGGCGAGGATCGGCATCACGGAGGCCACGCCGGGAAGCGTTTCCAGGGCAGAGTTGGCGGCATCCCGTTCGTCGCCCACGACGGCGACCACGGTCCGCTCGGTGCCCACGATCACGTGCGGCTTGAGCCGCAGCGATTCCACGCGGGCCACGACGCGATCCAGGTCGGCCCGCGCCGCCCCCGCCTGCATGACGATGATCATTTCGACTTCTTCCCTTTCGCCGGCTCCGCTGCCGGCTGCTCTTCGAACCCTGGCGGCAGTTTCTCTCCCCGCTTGGCCGCCGCGGCCTTCGTGGTCACGGCGATCATCTCCTTGCCGTCCTGCATCCGCACGACGAAGACCAGCCGCCCCGCCGGATCGCTCTTCGCGAGGATCGTCCGCAGCACGGCCTCCGCGGTCTTGTCGCGCTCCTCCAGGCCGAACGATTGGTTTTTCGTGATGCCCTCGAGCTGCAGGTCGCCCCCGAGGATCTCGATCGGCACGCCGATTTCGTCGGCGATCATCTGCACGGACTTCTCAAGGGTGTCCTTGGCGAACGTCAGCGACATCTTCTGCGAGAGCTTGCCGAGCGCGCCGGCGGCTTCCTTGGGCTGCAAAGCGGGACCGGCGTCGCGCTTCGCGACGGCCGGGCCTGCCGCCTGCTGCTCGAGCGCCAGTTCGGAGGCGAGCACGAGGTTGTGCCCCGCGTGCTTCGGCAGATAGGCGTTGAGCACCACGCCCTTGCCCTCCGCACCGCAGCGGACGTTCGCCGCCAAAACGCGGATCATCGTCGGCAGCCGCGTGACGAGCTTCCTTCCATACTCGTGCAGCGTCGTGCCGACGATCGAGTCCTCCACCGCATGCACCCAGGAGTCGACCTCGCCGGCCAGCCGCGTGGCGAGCGTGCGGGCCGGCTCGTCCCGCGACGCGACGGTGTCGAGCTCGACGTAGAAGTTGTCGCCGAAGTGCAGCGACATCGCCGCCGCCTTCACGCCTTCCCCGAAGAACTTGCCGATCGGATCGACGAGCCGGGCGAGCCCGCCGGCCAGCACCGGCCGCCCATCGTGGAGCAGGTAGTGCGGCGATCCCAGCAAGATGACGTGCCGCGTGCCGTCGAGCATGCCGACGAGCGTCTCCATGTCGGGCGTGAGGCCCGGCGGAGGAGCCGGGCTTGCTTCGCCGTCCGCGGCTGGCTCAGCCTCGCCCGCCGCCGACACCATCTGCCGCACGAGGTCGGCCGGCCCCATGGCGAGCACCCTCCCCTCCTCGGCGGACGGCAGCCAGAAGGAGACGGCCTTGCCGTGGTAGATCGTCTCGCCGCCGAGCTTCTCCGGCTTGGTCGGACCCCAGGCCCGGCCGCGGGCCTGGGCGTCGGCGTGAAATTCGACCGGTTCGGCCAGCCGAACCACCCAGCCGCCGACCACCTCGTCCTGCCCGGTCCCGGGCTCGCCAGCCTGCCAGCCGCCGAGAATCTCCTCCACGCCGTCCAGCGGTGCGCCGGACAGGGACGCGAGCGCCTCGATGCCCCGCTCCACGCCCGGTCCGAGCGCCCGCACGAATAACCGGCCTTCGTCGGAAGCGAGGATCTCCGCCGGCCGGGCCGACAGGATCAGTTGCGATCCCGGCGGAAGGTAGGCCAGCGACGGCGGACCGCCGTCGGTCGGCGACGCCCAGGGCACGTCGGTCGAGTCGACCACCGTCTGCCGTTGGCTGCGATTCGCCGGCGGCGCGGACGCGGTCGCTTCCGCAGCCGGTCCAGCGGACGGAAGATCCGTGTCGCCGCCGGCCGCCTTCTCTGCTTTCGTCGACTCCGACGCAGCGTGCTTTTCATCGTCGGCGCGGGGCCGCTTGCCGGCGGGGCCGCCGCGGGTGAGCACGGCGATGAGCCCGGCGGCCAGTGCCAGGGCGACGACCCCGCCTCCCACGGCCGTCATGACCAGCCGCCGGCGGCCGGCGCGCGTGCGCGAGTTCGCCGCGGAAGGGGCGATTGAAGCAGCAGCGGGCGATCGCCGGCCCTCGGTGGGGAACAGTGGATCAGCGGGCACGACGGGCGTCGCTGCGCCGGTCGGCCCGTCGTCCGCGGCGGCGTCTTCGAACAGCGGCTGCTGCGGCGGCAGTGTCGTCGACACCGGGGGCAGCCCCAGGCATGCCGCGATGGCGTCGGCGGCCTCGGCGGCGTCGGGATACCGGCCCGCCGGATCGCGGGCGACCATGTAGGACACGAGCGTGGCGATCTCGACCGGCACCCGCGGCGGGCCCAGCGGCTCGGGGCCGGAGGTCGACGCCTGCGAGAGCGTTCGCTGGGCGTCGCCCTTCCAGCACGGCGCGACCCCCGTGAGCAGCGAGTGGAAGACGCAGCCGAGCGAATAGACGTCGCCGCGCGGGTCGGACGCCTGACCGGGCTCGAGCGATTCGGGCGGCACGAACGAGGCACGCCGTCCGAGCTTGGCGATCCGCTCGGTGGCATCGGCGGCCGTGGTCGGGGCGGGCTGCTGGCCCGACAGCGGGAACTGAAGCAGACGGACTTTCCTGCCGTTGGGGACGCCGATGGCATCGACGCCGCCCGACGCCGCCGGTTCGCAGCGGATCGCGTCGAGCGAGATGCCGCCGTGCACGACGCCGCGGCGGTGCAGTTCGGCCACGCCGCGAGCCAGGGGCAGCATGACCTGGCAGGCATCGGCTGGCGCGAGCGGCCCGAGCCGCGGCAGCTCGTCCGCCAGCGGCGGGCCCTCCACGTCCTCGCAGAGGATGAAGCGGAGGCCCACCTCCTGCTCCTGTTCGAGCGCCCAGGTGCGGCTGAGCACGGGGTCGGTCGCGTCGTGGGCGACCGTGCTGCGGCGCACGATGTCGCGCCAGGTTTCCGGCCGCTGGAACGACTCGCGGTCGAGCAGCATCAGGCACAGCAACCGGCCGGACGGCTCGTGTCGCACCCGGAACAGCCGCCCGCGCCCGTCGCACTCGAGCCGCTCCATGAGCCGGTAATCACCGATGAAGAACGGACCGCGGTCGCCGCTGAGCAGCCGGCGGGCCTGCCACTTGCTCAGGGACCCCCGCTTCACGAGCCACTTCACGAGCGTCGTCGTGGCATCGTCGCCGGGAGCGGGCGTGCGGGGGGCCGACGCGTACTCCCTGCGCAGCGCCGCCAGCGCGTCGGGGGCGACGAGCCGGGTGGCGGCGACGAGCGACCAGAAATCCTCGGGGGCCGGTGGGGGCATTCGGTGGGTGCCGTTCGTGAGTGCCGCGAATCATACCGCCACGGCGGCCGATGCAGCGAGGTGGGCCAGTTTTCAGCGACGTCCTTTCGTCGTTCGCTGCGGAAACGAGTAAGATTCGTCCCCGGTGTGCCGGCCGCCGATCGAGTCGAGCGCGGGGGCATGCCACCGTACCGGCAGGAGCGCGAGCGGATCATGAGGTCGAGCGAAGCGATCGGCATCTATTTCAACAAGGCGGCGGACCAGCTCGACCTCTCCGACAACATCCGCCGGCTGCTCATGACCGCCATGCGGGAGGTGCAGGTGCAGATCCCGGTCGAGCTCGACTCGGGGGAAGTGGCCAGCTTCATCGGCTACCGCGTGCAGCACAACAACGCCCGCGGCCCGATGAAGGGCGGCCTGCGATACCACCCGCAGGTCGACCTCGACGAGGTGCGGGCCCTGGCCTCCCTGATGACCTGGAAAACGGCCGTGGTCAACATCCCCTACGGCGGCGCCAAGGGCGGCATCGCGATCGATCCCACGAAGCTCTCTCCCCGTGAGCTGGAGCGTGTGACGCGGCGGTTCGTCGACGCGATCCACGATCTGTTCGGGCCCGACGTCGACATTCCCGCGCCCGACATGGGCACCACGCCCGACGTGATGGCCTGGATCATGAATCAGTACGACAAGTACCATGGTTTCTCCCCGGCCTGCGTGACGGGGAAGCCGGTCGAGTATCACGGCATCCCCGGCCGCGACGAGGCGACCGGCCGCGGCGTTGGCAGCCTGACGGTGAAGCTGCTCAGCCGGCTGGGCCGCCGGATCCCGGGCACGCGCATCGCGATCCAGGGCTTCGGCAACGTGGGCACCCACACGGCCCGCTTTCTCCACGACGCGGAGTGCCGCATCGTCGCCGTCAGCGACGCGACCGCCGGCTTTCATCGCGAGGAAGGGCTCGACGTGCTGGAGATGCTCCGGTACGCGCAGGCGAATGCCGGCCGGCTCGAGGGCTTCAAGGGGGGCGACGCCCTCACCAACGCCGAGCTGCTGTCGCTCGATTGCGACGTGCTCATTCCCGCGGCGCTCGGTGGGGTGCTCCACAAGGGCAACGCGGAGGCGGTGCGGGCGCCGATCGTCGTCGAGGCCGCCAATGCGCCGACCGAACCCGAGGCCGACGCCATCTTCGAACGGCGGCAGATCACCGTCGTGCCCGACATCCTCGTGAACGCCGGCGGCGTCACGGCGAGCTGGTTCGAGTGGGTCCAGAACCGGCAGCACTACCAGTGGGGGATCAATCGGGTCCGCCAGGAGCTCGACCGGATCCTCGGCGAGTCGTTCGAGCAGGTCTGGCAGCTGGCGGCCTCGCGGCAGGTGCCGCTGCGGACGGCGGCCTACATGCTGGGCGTCGGCCGAGTGGGCCGGGCCACGGTGCTGGGAGGAATCGGATGACGGCCAACGGCACGATCACGGCGGAGGCGGTGCAGGCGATCCCGCTCTTCCAGGGCTTCAACGCCACCGACGCCACGCAGATCCTCGACGTCACGGAAGTCGTGACGTTCGAGCCGGGGCGGCTGATCCTGCAGCAGGGAGACTCGAGCCGCGATCTGTGGGTGCTCCTCGAGGGCACATGCGAGGTGTCGCGTCGCTTCGAGCCGACGAAGGCCGGCTCGAAGCGGGTGGTGCTGGCGATGCTCGAGTCGCCCGGACACTTCGGCGACATGTCGTTCTTCAGCCCGTCGCCCCACTCCGCCGACGTCAAGGCGGTGACCGCCGTGAAGCTGCTGCGGATCCGGCACGCTGACTACCGGGAGCTGATCGGCGAGGGCGTGCAGGCGGCTTACAAGCTCGCCTACAACGTCACCGAGTCGCTCGTGAGACGGCTGCGGCGGATGGACGACTGGGTGGCGGAGCTGGCGGCGTCGACCCCGGCCCACGAGCAGGCCCACCGTCCCGAGTGGCAGAGCTTCCGTGAGAAGCTCTTCGACCGCTGGAATCTGTAGGGGTGACGGCTTGGCGATGCATCCGGTGTTCATCCGCAACGCCGCCATCGCGATCATCGGCGTCAACGTGTCCGTCCCGGCTTCGGGCTCCCCATGCCCCGTCGCCGAGCGTTCGCTGCGCCCAGACCAAGCCGCCTCAAACGGCTCGGTGCCCGAGCTACGCCGGCTCTCGGGGCACGAGGAGCCCGCAGCCTCCCGCTGCGAGGCGCGCGGCGACACGGGCGAGTCGGCGCACCGCTGCGGCATGGCCGCTGGCAGCGGACGGCGAAGGGCAGGAGCCGCGGCTGCCGCACTACGGCCCCTGCCGATGACACTCGGAAACCGGGAGGCGAGCGGGCCGGCGTGAGGATGCCGAGCGTGGCGTGCGGCCGCCTGCGAGGCAAATCCTGCCGCCCGCGAGCCGGCGTGGGGCGGGGCCAGTATGGTCCGACGAACGTGCCCGGCCGACGCGGTGCGATCAGTGCTGCGCCGGGGCGTGGGCCGCGCCGCGGTACCACTCGCCCCGCAGCCAGTCGGCGATCATCTCGATCTGCCGGCGGGTCAGCAGCGGCGCGGCGCCGTCCTGGGCGGTGCCGAACCGCGGCATGCGGTCGTTCATGCCGCCGTAGAACCGCTCGTGCGCCGGGTCGGTAATGATGCCCACGAGCCACTCGCGGCTGGCCCAGCCGGTGAGGTCGGGCGCGTCCACGGGTTCGGTGTCGTGAATGCCGAAGCGGTGGCAGGAGCCGCACCGCTCGCCGTCGGCGATGAGTTCACGGCCTTCTTGGATCACCGACGGCGGCACGCCTGCGGGCGGCAGGCCCGCCTCGGCCGCCAGGGCCGCGACCACCGCCTCGACGTCGGCCGGCTTCCAGGTGTCGGCGTCGGCAAGGTCGCCGCGGACGAACGACACCATGTCGCCCTCCTTGTGGGCGGTGTTGCCGAAGTAGGCCGGGCCGCCGACCTGCGCCGGGTCGAGCAGGCCTCGCGCCCAGGCCGCGGTGCCGAAGCCGTGGAGGTTGGCGGCCGAGGCCTTCGCCACCAGCGACGGCGCCTCCGGCGAGGCGGGGTCGACGTGGGAGTGGCAGCTGCCGCAGTGCTGCGCAAACAGCCGCGGTCCCTGGCTGAAGGCGTCGTTGCGGACGAGGTCGAGGGCGCCCGTCGGCGGGATCCGCTCCGGCCGCCCTGCGAGTTCCACAGCCCGGGCGGCGTCGGCTTTGGCCTGCGCGACGGCGTCGAGGAACGACTGCGAGTGCCGGATCCTGTCGAGCTTCTTCGCGCGGGCCTCGAAGACGGCGAGCTTCGCCGTGTCGCCGTCGAAGTGTGCCGCGATCCGCGCCGGGTCGTTGCCGGTCTCCTCCAGCAGCTTCTCCACATCGGCGAACGCGGCCCGGTCTGCCCAGAGGGCGGCGTAGTCCTCGTTGGTGGCCATGGCGGTGAGCAGGCCCACGCCCGCCAGCAGCCCCAGCGTGAAGGCCACGTTGAACCGGTGCCCGAGCCGCCAACGGCCCAGGATCGGCATCAGGAACATGATTCCCATGACCAGCCCAGGCACGACGATCGCGCCGAAGAATTCGCCCGTGGCGCCCCAGCCCTCGAAAACTTTCAGGAACTGGAAGAGGAAGAGGAAATACCACTCTGGCCGTGCCGCCGCGTAGGGCTGCGACGGATCGGCGGGCGCCCCCAGCTCTGCCCCCAGTTCGCCCGGCACGATCGGCCTGCCCTCGAGCATCGCGCGAAGCGCCGGCACGAGAATCACGCCGAGCACCACGGCCATCACCGCCAGCATCGCCACGGCGTCCTTGAGCACCTGGTCCGGCCAGAACATCGCGTCGGGCCGGGTGAGCGGCTGCTTCGCGCACAGCCCGTGCTTGCGGAAGAGCGACAGGTGCACCACGAGCATGAGCACCAGCGTGGCGGGGAGGAAGCCGGCATGGAGGGCGAAGAATCTCGTCAGCGTGTGGTGGCCGTAGTCGGGGCCGCCCACGACGAGCTGCTGCAGCGACGGGCCGACCAGCGGCACGAGGCCCGCGAGATTCGTGGCCACGCGAGTGGCCCAGTAGCCCTTCTGATCCCACGGCAGCAGGTAACCGGTCAGCGCCATGCCCAGCACGAGCATCATCAGTACGAGCCCGAGCCAGAAGTTGACCTCGCGCGGGGCGCGGTAGGCGCCGTCGATCACCACCTGCAGCAGGTGCAGCGCCAGCAGCACGACCATCGCCTGCGCCATCACGTGGTGGATGCCGCGGAGCAGCCAGCCGCCGGCCATCTCGTGCTGGATGTAGTAGACGCTCTCCCAGGCCGTCTGCGCGCCGGCCGAATAGCTCGACCAGAGCACGAGTCCGGTGATCACCTGGGTCATGAAGGCGAAGACGAGCGTGCTGCCCCAGACGTATCTCCACCGCGCGCCGCCCGGCACCCGCTCGTAGAGCGCCTCGTGCAGCACCGCCCGGTAGCCGGTGCGATCGTCGAGAAAGTCGGCGAGCCGGCCGAGGAGGCCGCCGCCGGCGGGCCGTCGCTGCGGGACGGCGTCGTGTCGCTGCGCGTGTTTCATGGCCGGGCCACCTTCTCGGCGATGCCGGTGTAGAAGTTCTGCCACTTCACGGCGATCTCGCC
>JBIJCD010000115.1:0-8823 GCA_044344895.1 Pirellulales bacterium
GAGCCCACGCATGCGAGCAATCCTCGGCAGGGCCCTCCGCTACCTCGTGCTCGCCGCGACGGCCGCGGCCATCGCCGCCGGGGCGGTCTGGTGGCGGCGGGCCACGCCCGGGGCGACCGAGGCGGCCTTCCGCGAGGCGGCCGTCGTGCGGGAGAACTTCCGGCTCTCGATGGCGGGCACCGGCACGCTCGAGCCGGAGGAGGTCGTCGACGTCGGCGCCCAGGTGGCCGGCATCATCCGCGAGTTCGGCCGCGTCGCCGACGCCGACAAGCCGATCGACTACGGCTCGGTGGTCGAGCCCGGCACGGTGCTGGCGAAGATCGACGACGCGCTCTACCGCGAGGAGGTGGAGTTGGCGAAGGCCGACTTGATCGGGGCAGAGGCCCGCAAGCGGCAGGCCGAGTCGGGCGTGCTGCAGGCGCAGGCCAACTTGCAACGGGCCAACGCCGACCTGCAGCAGCAGAAGGCCCGCGCGGAGCAGGCCGAGCGGGACCGGCAGCGGACCGAGCAGCTCTTCGCCCGCAACTCGGCGGCGGCCCAGGACGTGGAGGCTGCGCAGTTGGCCGTCGTGGAGACGCAAGCGGCGATCGCGATCGGCCAGGCCGCGGTCCGCCAGGCGGAGGCGGCCGTGGAGACGGCCCGGGTGGCCGTCGTCGGGGCCGACGCCGCCGTGCTCCGCGCCGAGGCGTTTCTCCGCAAGGCGGAGACGAACCTCGGCTACACCACGATCACTTCGCCGATCCGCGGCGTGATCATCGATCGCCGCGTCAACATCGGCCAGACCGTGGTGGCCAGCCTCAACGCCCCGAGCCTGTTCCTCATCGCCAAGGACCTGCGGCGGCTGCAGATCTGGGCGAATGTCAACGAGGCCGACATCGGCAACGTGCGGGTTGGGCAGCGGGTGCTGTTCACCGTCGACGCGCTGATCGACCGCGAGTTCACCGGCACGGTCAGCCAGATCAGGCTCAACGCCTCCATGATCCAGAACGTCGTCACCTACACCGTCGTGATCAGCGTCGACAACGCCGATGGTTCGCTCCTCCCTTATATGACGGCCAATCTGCAGTTCGAGGTCGACGTCCATGACGATGTCCTGCTCGTGCCGGTGGCAGCCGTCCGCTGGCGGCCACGGCAGGAGCTCATTCATCCCGAGGTCCGCGACGCCTGGGTCGCTGACCCGGCCGAGGTCGCCGCCGGCGCGACGCCGCCCCGGTCTCAGGCCGCGGTCTGGGTGGCGGACGGCGGCTACGTGCGGCCGGTGGAGGTCGTCGTCGGCTCGAGCGACTTCACCCGCACCGAGGTCTCGGGCCCGGGTCTTGCGGCCGGCATGAAGGTGGTGACGGGTGAGGCGCGGCGGGCCGCCGTGACCGAGACGGTCAACCCGTTCACGCCCAAGCTCGACACGCCCGCGGCATCGCGGAAGTGAACCTTCCGGCACGGCTACCAGCCCCAGCCCAGCAGGCTCCCGAAACCATGCCGGCAGACCCGCTCATCCGCCTGGAGGACATCACCAAGAGCTACCGGCTCGGCGACGGCGACGTGCCGGTGCTGCGGGGCGTGTCGCTGGCCATCGACCGCGGGGAGTTCATCGCGCTCATGGGTCCCAGTGGCTCCGGCAAGAGCACGCTGATGAACGTGCTCGGCTGTCTCGATCGGCCCACGTCGGGCCGCTACTGGCTCGACGGCGAGGAGATCTCGCGGGCCTCCGCCGACCGCCGCGCCGTGATCCGCGGCCGCCGGCTGGGCTTCGTGTTTCAGAACTTCAACCTGCTGGCCCGCACCAGCGCCCTGCAGAACGTGCTCATGCCGCTCGACTATGCGATCGATCGGCCGCCGGCCCACCAGGCCCGCGACCGCGCCGTCGCCCTGCTCGCGCGGGTGGGTCTCGGGGAGCGGCTCGACCACGAGCCCGCGCAGATGTCGGGCGGTCAGCAGCAACGGGTGGCGATCGCCAGGGCGCTCATCAACGCGCCGCCGGTGCTCCTGGCCGACGAGCCGACCGGCAACCTCGATTCGCGGACCAGCCGCGAGGTGCTCGAGCTCTTCCGGGAGATCAACGCCGAGCAGGGGATCACGATCATCCTCGTCACGCACGACGCGGGTGTCGCCCGCCACGCCGATCGGGCGATCCGGGTGCACGACGGCCTCGTCGTCGAGGGGGCGTTCACCGACTCGGCCGGGGTGGGCGCATGATGCCGCTGTTCCACACGATCGGCACGGCCCTGCGGGCACTGCGGCGCAACGCCCTGCGGTCGGCCCTGACGACGCTGGGCATCGTCATCGGCGTGGCCGCCGTGATCACGATGATGGAGATCGGCAACGGTTCTGCGGCCGCGATCGAGGCGACGATCGCCCGCATGGGCACCAACAACCTGATGGTGCTGCCCGGGTCGGTGACGACGGGGGCCGTCAACTACGGCACCGGCTCGCAGCAGACGCTTACCATCGAGGACTTCGAGATCGTGGCGGCCGAGTGCGGCGAGCTGGTCGCGGGCGTGGCGCCGGTGGTGAGCACGCGGACGCAGGTGGTCTACGGCAACCGCAACTGGATCCCGACCTATCTCTACGGAACGACGCCCGAATACGTCGACGTCCGGGAGTGGGGCGACCTCGACGAGGGGCAGATGTTCACCGCGGCCGACGTCCGCCGCGGCTCGCAGGTGTGCGTGATCGGACGGACGCTGGCGACGGCACTGTTCGACGACCGGTCGCCGCTGGGCGGCATCGTGCGGATCAACCAGCAGCCCTTCAAGGTGATCGGCGTGCTGGCGTCGAAGGGTGCCAACATGATGGGCACCGATCAGGACGACATCCTGCTGGCGCCCTGGACGGCGATCAAGTACCGGGTGGCCGGTCGCTCGGTGCCCACGGTCGTGGCGTCCGATCCATCCACGGCGGCGAAGATGAACACGCTCAGCCAGCGGTACCCCAGCCTCGGGCCGCTGCTCTATCCGACGCCGTCGCCGGCCCAGCTGGTCAACAACCCGCGGGTCGACCGCATCCCGAGCCTGAGCCTGATCTGGGCCCGGGCCCGCAGCGCGGCCGACGTCGCGGTGGTGAAGCGGCAGATCGAGAGCACGCTGCGCCGGCAGCACCGCATCGCCCCGGAGGAGACCGACGACTTCGTGGTCCGCGACCTCACCGAGCAGAGCAAGGTGCTCGGCTCGACGGCGGGCCTGATGGCGGGCCTGCTGTTGAGCGTGGCGCTCATCTCGCTGGCGGTCGGCGGCGTGGGCATCATGAACATCATGCTGGTGTCGGTGACCGAGCGGACCCGCGAGATCGGCCTGCGGATGGCCGTCGGCGCCCGTCCCCGCGACATTCTCAAGCAGTTTTTGGTGGAGGCCGTGGTGCTCTGCCTGCTCGGCGGCACGATCGGGATCGTGGCCGGCCGCGGCGGAGCCGAAGTGGTGCGGCTGGTGCTCAACTGGCCGACGAAGGTCTCGGTGTGGGCGATCATCGCCAGCGTGAGCGTGTCGGTGCTGGTGGGCGTGCTGTTCGGGTTCTACCCCGCCTGGAAGGCCTCTCGGCTCGATCCGATCCGAGCGCTGCGGTACGAGTGACGCCCGCGGTCAGCGGCCGCCGCATCGCCGGGGCATGCCTGGGAGGCTGCGCAAGCCGCGGGCCCGGGGGTAAACCGAACGCCCCGGGCTCCGGTCGCGTACATGAGTGCAGCCCAGGAGGCAGCAATCATGGACGCACATTTTCGCGAGTATCTGGCGGCGGTCGGCGGCATGCAGGACCTGTACGGCGAGCGGGGCGACGACCATCCGACCGACTTCCACGACGACACCGTGCCGGCGATCCTGCCGTCCGTCGATGCGGAGCAGCAGGTCGGGTCGCACTGGGACGTGTAAGAACCGTCCCGAGCGATCGACAGCCGATCTCTTTGTGCTGGACCGACGCGTTGGAAGCTTGGAAAGGGAGGCGATGGGGTCGGCGAACGCTCGACGAGCGTGTGGCCGTTGCGGCCACAGCGAGGAGCCTTTTGCCGCCCCCGAGCCGGTGCTCCAGCACAGTCGTATGCGATCTAGGTTCTGTCTGAAAACTCAGCCTGGTTGGCTGCGCTGCGGATTTGTGAGCGGATCGAGGCGGCTGAGCCAAGACGTATCAAGGCGATACGGCGGGCGAAGGCAACGAAGAGCCGCTCACAAAGACCAAGCAGACGGCCGAGCAGAGTTTTCAGACAGAGCCTAGTACCACACGCCGGCGCGGACCAGAAACGTGTCGGACGGGTGGAGCCAGGGCTGGTCGGTGAGGTAGTACTGCACCGCACGGCCGGTCACCCAGCCGGCCTCGAACTTCCACGACAGCCCGAGGTCGGCGGGCTTTCGTTCCCAGCCGGCGAGCAGCCGGTAGTCGCGGATGACGATGATCTGGTCCTGCCCCTTGGTCGCGCCGGCGACCGACTGCATGGCCCACTGGTTGCCGCCGAACTCGGCGGCGATGTACAGCCAGTGGCTCGCCCGCGGCCGCTCCGCGATCCGCCAGGCCAGCCGCGGCCGTGGGAAGATCAGCTCGAATCGCTTGTCGTCGGCGGGCGTCCAGAGCAGGCCGCCGGCCGGCAGGAAGTCGACGTCGTAGCGGTCGAGGTAGATCAGGCCCGCGATCACCCGCAGGTCCTCGCGGGCCTCCCAGGCGGTGAAGCCGTGGCCCGTCACCCGCATCGCCTGCGGCGAGTCGTTGTGAAAGTCGCTGTACCAGCCGGGCGCGACGGCAAGGTCGATGCCAAGCCGG
Organism: Pirellulales bacterium; assembly: GCA_044344895.1. Classification (GTDB taxonomy): domain Bacteria; phylum Planctomycetota; class Planctomycetia; order Pirellulales; family UBA1268; genus CAMCQY01. The sequence continues at coordinate 4,738 of JBIJCD010000115.1, forward strand.
TCGTTGAGTTTCTTGAGCCACCGGGCCTGGACGTAGCCCTCGAAGAGCTCGCCGGGACTGTCGGCGCCGGCGGGGATGTCGGTGAGCGTGCCGACGAAGCCGGTCGTGACCAACAGCGGCGACTGCACCGTCGGGCAGGGCAGCCCCAGTGTGAAGGTCTTCTCGAGCGTGGTCAGGCCGAGGCCATTCGCATCGAGCTTCGGCAGCTCCGTGGCCATGAAGAGCGCCTGCTGGAGGATGCCCGGCTTCGCTCCCGGCGGCAGCTTGCGGCCGGCGGGCGGCTCGAACTCCTGGCGGGGCTGGCCCGGCGGCGCCAGGTCGTCGGGCATGAGCGGCTCCTCGAGATCCTGCGGGTCGCCCAGCGCCGCCAGGCGGATCTGGTCGAAAAGCGTCTGCCGCGGCTCCTCGACGGGGGGCAGCGGCGCGACCCGATCGGCGGCAGCGACCGTGCGCGGTTCCGCCGGCGGCTCGGCGGCGACGGCGGCAACCGTGCACGCGGCTGCGAGCAGGCACGGGCCCACGCACTGGATCAACCGCGGCGTACGGCGGGACGGCGGGCGGCGGCCGGCCGACGATATCCCGGCGGGGACGCGTGCCGCCGTGTCGCTTCGCTCGGGCACGTGGACCGGCTCTCCACCATGCCGTGCGGCGTGTTCCACGGGCGGGCGCTCCACGAGCGGGTGTTGCCGGGACGGCTAGTACGCCAGTCCGACGCGGAGCATGAGCGTGTCGTTGAGATTCTGATACTGGCCGGAGGGTGGTCCGTCGACGTAGAAGAGCTGGCGGGCGAAGACGTAGCCCACCTCCATGTTGCCCGCCAGACCGGTCCCGGTGAGCGGCACGAACTCGGTGCCCAGCGTGACACGGATGTCGTTGTAGTCGAACGGTGAGATGCCGGTGTACTGGGTGCCGTTGGAGTTGTATGTGGAGCGGCGGAATGTCCAGGCGCCGCCGCCGTATTCCCCCGCCACGTAGCCCCACACGTTGCGGTTGGCGAGCGTCGTCAGCCGCCTGGCGACCCGCGGCGCGGGGAAAAAGATGTCGTAGCGGGTGTCGGCATCCGGGGTCCACACCACGCCGAACGCCGGCAGCAGCTTCACGAGGTTGCGGTCGAGGTAGACGATGCCGGCCTTGGCCTGCATCGTGGGCGTAAGCTGGAGCGTGCCGATCGCGCGGCCCATCAGTCGCCAGCTTTGCCACACGAAGACATCCCAGTTGGTGAAGATGCCGACCCGCAGGCCGAGCTCGGCCCCGAAGAGCGGCGTGAACTGCGGGTTCCAGGCTCCGTCGACGAAAATATCGTAGGTGTTCGGTGGCAGGTCGGCGGTCATCGACTTGGTCGTCTGCGGGCCATCCCAGAGCTGCAGGCCGAAGCCCGGCGTGATCAAGAGTGGTGCGTGGTTGAGGTTCGCCGGCGAGTTGTGGAAGAACGGCACGGCGAACGTCGCCGTCGTGTCGAGCTCGTTGACGCCGACGCTCGTGCCCTGCCCGTTGCCGAAGAGGTAGGCCCAGCTGCCGCGGGCGCCCTGGTAGAGCCGCATCGTCTGCTGAAAGGTCGAGTTTTGTGCCGGGTAGCCCGGCGGAAAGAGCGAGCCGCTGGTGGGCGGCGGTCCCTGCGTGGGCGCAAGCGACGGCGCCGCGGTCGAGTAGCCGGGATAGCCGGGTTGGCCGGAGATCGCCGAGGGCGCCCAGGTCGAGGCGGAGGGAGTGGAGGCCGGCGGGGGAAAGAGCTGCGAGGCCTGCGGCGCGTAGGAGTCCCAGCCCGGTGGCGGTGGAGGGAGCGCCGGGGCCTGCGCGATCCGGTCGAGCGACGACGCCGCGGGCGGCGGCAGCGCCACCGTCTGTGCCGCGGCATCGCGCGGCCAGAGGGCACATGCCACGCACGCTGTCAGGAGCATCAGAAAAAGGGATCGGCCGGATCGCACGTAGAGCGCCGCTGGTTGTGGGGGAGGATCGGATCGCGGGGGGTGATGCGGTCGCGGACGGCGGCGGCTGGCAGCCGCCCGGCACCCACGGTTTTCACGAGAAAACACGGGGGCGTACCGCGCTGCCGCGGCGAGGGTCAAGCCCGTACGAGGCGGGCCGGCAGCGTGCTGCGCGGCAGCCTGCCGCACTTGCCCCGACTGCCGCGGCAGCCACCCCTGCGCTTTCCCAGCCTGCGGGCCTCCTGCAGCCGGCTCCGGTCCGACTGCCGCAACGCAAGCCTTCTCCCGCCGCCGCGGCCGCATCCTTGAGCGGCTGGAAAAACTGGAGCAGGATGTGGGCGGCCTGAAAGGGCGGCCCGGCGGCCGTGCCCGCAACGCCCCGCAGCGTGCTGGCGCCCTCGCATCGCTCAGCAGTGTGCCACCGTCATGCCAGCCTCCGATCCTCCCGCGTGCGACCCGATCGATGCGGCTGCCGTCGTCGCCACCACCGGTCTGGCCAGCTTCGAGCACCTCGTCGACGTCGGCTCGACGATGGAGCGGGCGCGGGAACTGGCCCTCGACCCAGGCTGTCCGCTGCCGGCCGCCGTCGTCGCCGACCGGCAGTCGGCCGGGCGCGGCCGCCGTGGCGCGGCCTGGTGGCAAGCCGATGCGAGCCTGGCGGTGAGCGTCGTGGTCGATGCCGGGCCCGGCTGTGCAGCGCCGCCCGCGGTTTGGTCGCTGGCCTGCGGCGTGGCGCTGGCCGAGGCGCTGGCGGCCGTCGAACCCGCCGTCGAGCCGGTCGTCCGCTGGCCGAACGACGTCGAGGTGGGCGGGAGGAAGCTCGCCGGCATCCTCGTTGAGGCGCCGTCGGGCGGTCGCGCCGTCGTCGGCGTCGGAGTCAACACGGCCGGCTCGAGCCGGGAGGCGCCGCCGGCGCTGCAGCAGCGGCTGGTCACGCTGCCAGATCTGACCGGCCGCGTCCTGCCGCGGCAGCGGCTGCTTGTGGCGTTCCTGCCGCGGCTCTTCGCCCTGCTGGCCGAGACGGTCACCAGTCCGACCGCGTTCGTGGAGCGGTACCGGGCGCGGTGTGGCCTCGACGGCCATCCGGTCACCGTGTTCCGCGGCGGCGAACGGCTCACGGGCATCTGCCGTGGGATCGCGGCCGACGGCAGCCTCGTGCTCGACACGCCCGCCGGCCGCCGGCTCGTCACCTCCGGTAGCCTCACCGATCCGGACCAGGTGTGGCGGGGCGGGTGACGACGCGTCAGCGTCCGCGGCGCAGTGCCACCACGCACACCTCGCGGCCTCCCGTGGAGAGCTGCCGGGCCCGGGGCACGAAGCCCCAGCCGGCGAACTGCTCGAGCCAGCCGGGCAGTTCCGCGGCCCGCGACCAATTGGGAAGCTTGAGGGTGGCGATGATGCCGGCGGGCCGCACTCCCGGGGCCGTCACCGCCCTGGCGATCGATTCGAGCGTGCTCGTGGGGTCGATGTTCATGTCGGCCACGACCCAGTCGAAGCCGCGGAAGTTGCGGAGCTTCACGTCGCGGGCCCGCATCCGCCACTGCTCGAACCGCGGGTGGCCCGCTACACGCGGGTCGACGATCGCGGGATCGACGCCCACGACCGAAAGGCCTGCCTCCAGGAGTCGCTGGCAGGCGCCGCCCGGCGCGCAGCCCAACTCCACCGCCCGCTGGCCGCGTGCGAGCGGAATCTCGAACACGGTGATGGCCTCGTCGAGCTTGAGCCAGGCTCGCGAGACCTTGTCGGCGCCGAGCTCGACCGGGTGCATGCCCCCGGGGTGGCGGCTCGCGGGCGGGCCGGCCCGATGCCAACCCACCCACCAGCGGTCTGGCGTGTCGATCACGCAGTCGAGCACGAGGTCGCCGGCCGAGGCCGCCGCCGACGTGGTCGGCTCGAGGCCGTAGGCCGCGAGGATCGCCGCGCGGATGGCCCGCTCGTCGACGTCGACCCGCGGGTCGCGGCTCCAGACGTGCACGTTGTCCCAGTGCCGATGGGAGATCAGCCGCTCGAGGGCCGTCACCTGTTCTGCGAGCCGCGGCGCCGCGACCTGGCCGAGTGAGCGGATCACCGCCCGCGCGTAGACGAGATCGGGATGGAAGTCGTCGGGCGGATCAAAATCCGTCAGCCTGAAAGTGACAACGCCCCGGCGCCAGGCGGCCTT
>JBIJCD010000117.1:0-8792 GCA_044344895.1 Pirellulales bacterium
AACAGGCTCGACGAGATCGTGCAGGCAATCGACCTGTATGGGTGAGCGTCGCGGTGAAATCCCTGCCCAGCTGCAGCAGCGGGGCGCGGGCGGCCGCTCCAGGGCGGATCATTCCAGCCCCGCATGACGTCCGCCTCCCCGCATCGCGACGCACCATCCGGCTGGCGGGCCCCCGCCGCCTGGGTGCTGCTCGACTGGGCCGCCAGCGGATTTTCCACGGTCTCGATCACGCTGCTGGTGGCCTACGTCCAGAAGGTCGTGTTCGCCGATCGGGCCTGGGGCGTCGACGGCGGCGTGGTCTGGGCGTGGACCCTCTCGGCCGCGATGCTCGCCTCCGCGGCCGTCGCGCCGTTCCTCGCCGCCTGGGCCGACCGTCGCCACGCCCACCGGGCGGCACTCGTGGCCAGCGTGCTGGTCGGCGGTTGCTGCTGCCTGCTCCTGGCGGCTGTGCCGCCGTCGGCCCGGCTGGCGGTCGCGGCCCTCGTCGCCGTGGTGCACGTCGGCTTCGACCTGGCGGCGATCTTCACCGCGAGCCTGCTCCCCGGCCTGGCCGGCGGCCGTGACGCCGACCGGCTCTCGGCGGCGGGTTTCGCGGCGGGCTACGCCGGCGGCGGCATCGCCCTGCTGCTGGCCACGGCGCTCGTCGCGGCGCACGAACGCTTCGGGCTCTCGGTCGCCGGCGGCCTGCGGGCGGCGTTCGCCCTGGTGGGCTGCTGGTGGATCCTGTTTTCGCTGCCGGCCGCCATCGTCCGCATGGAAGACGGTCGCGGCGAGCGACATGCGGCGACGTCGGTCGGCGAGCTCGTCTCCTTCGCACGGTCGCTCGTCGGCGGCGACGGCGGGCCGCATCCGTTGGGCGGCGTGCTGCTCGGAGCCGTGCTCGTGCTGGGGGCGGTGCAGACGGCAATCGCGCAGTTCTCGACACTGGCATTCGAGGAGTTCCACCTCGATTCGGCGGCCCTCGTCCGTCTCGTTCTCCTGGTGCAGGCGATCGCCCTGCCGGGAGCGCTCGGCGTCGGCTGGCTTTCGACCCGCTATGGCCGCCGTGCCGCGCTGGGCGTGTGCCTTGCCGGGTGGGCCCTGATGCTGGCGCTCGCCTGGCTCGTGCAGACGCCCGCGCAGCTCGCGGTGCTGGCGGGCTTTCTCGGGCTGGTGCTCGGCGGCGTGCAGAGCGTGATCCGGGCGACGGTGGCCGTGCTCGCCCCGCCGGGCCGCGCCGGCGCGACCTTCGGGCTCATGCAGGTCGGCACGAAGCTCGCGGGCTTCGTCGCCAGCCTGGTTTTCGGCGGCGTTCTCCTGGTAGCGGGCCAGCCGCGGGGTGGCCTGCTCACGCTGCTCGCGCAGCTGCTCGCCGGCTGGTGGCTCCTGGCCCGGGTGGACGGCTACGCCAGCCCGAGCACGTCCCGCATCGAATAGAGGCCGGCGGGCTTGCCCACGAGAAAGGCCGCCGCGGCCAGCGCGCCGCGGGCGTAGCAGTCGCGGTTGGTGGCCCGCACGTCGACCGCGAGCGACTCGCCGTCGAGCCCGAAGAGGATCGTGTGCTCCCCGGGATTGTCGCCGGCGCGGACGGCGTGATAGCCGATCTCGTCGGCGGGCCGCGCGCCGGGGCGGCCCTCGCGGCCGTGTGCCACCCGCGAGATCGCCAGCGCGTCCTGCACGATCTGGCCGAACTTCAGCGCCGTGCCGCTGGGGGAATCCTCCTTGTGGCGGTGGTGGCACTCGATGATCTCGACGTCGGTCCGGCCGCCGATCCGTGCCAGCAGGTGCGCGGCACGGTGCACGAGATCCATGGCGATGTTGACGGCGAGGCTCATGCTCGGCGATTGCAAGACCGCGATCCGGCGGGCCGCCTCCTCGATCGCCCGTCGGTCGGCGGGCTCGAGGCCGGTGGTCGCGACGACCAGCGGCACCCGCGCCTGCACGCAGGCCGCGGCGATCCCCGCGACGGCGCCGGGGAGCGAGAAGTCGATGACGACGTCGGCCGGGCAGTTCCACGACTCGCTGACGGACACGCCGGCGGCGGCGATGCCGGCGAGCGTGCCGGCGTCGCTTCCCAGCCGAGGGTGGCCCGCCCGCTCGATCGCCGCCACGAGCTGCCAGGCAGTCGCATCGCCCGCGTCGCCCGTGGCGCAGGCGATGATCCGCTGGCCCATGCGACCGGCGGCACCATGGACGACGAGTTGAAGTGGACGCTTGGCTGGCACGGCGCGGTCTCCGGTGGCGGCGAATCGCTCGCCGGCGGGGCGACGACCGCCCGCCGGTCGCGGCATGATACCGCACGGAAAACGCACGGATGGGCTCGCCGGCGGCGTCGCCCTGGGGCGTGGTGCCGAAGATGACGGTTATGCCGGCCAATCCCGTCCCGGAAACCGGAACTACACTGGCCGTGGCGACTGACCTCGGCTACTGAGTCGTTCGGGCCCGCGTGCTTCCCTTGGCTGGCCGTGGCGTCGGGGCGGGGTTTTCCGCACACATGTCTTCGCCGTCTCCCGCATGAATACCACTCAGCGACTCCTGCTCGCCACGCTCGGCCCGGTCCTCGGGCTGCTGCTGCTGTCGCTGCTCACGTTTTTCAACCAGCGGGAGCTCAATAGGAGCCAGGCGAACCGGCACGCGTCGCTACAGCTCGCCCAGGAGCTGCGGCACAGCTCCGACGAGCTCACCCGGCTCGCCCGCACCTACGCGGTGACCGGCGATGAAGAATACGAGCGGCAGTTCTGGCGGGTGCTCGACGTCCGCAACGGCAAGCAGCCGCGGCCCGACGGCCGCACGGTGCCCCTGCGGACCCTGATGATCGACCAGGGATTCACCGCGGCGGAGCTAGCCAAGCTGCAGGAGGCCGAGGACAACTCGAACGCCCTCGTTTCAACCGAGAACGTCGCCATGAACGCGATGAAGGGACGGTTCGACGACGGCAAGGGCGGCTTCACGAAGCTCGGATCGCCCGATCCCGACATGGCCCAGCGGATCATGCACGACCGCAAGTACCACACCGACAAGGCCCTCATCATGGGACCGATCGGCGAGTTCGAATCGATGCTCGACGAACGGACGGAGGAGGCCACCGTGCGATTCCGCAGGTGGGGCGACATCCTCGCGCTGCTGGGCGTGCTGCTGACCGCGGTGTCGCTGGCGACCGTCTGGAACGCCACCCGCCGCCACGCCGCCAGCCTGCGGCGGGCGATCGGCGACCTGTCGGCCAGCTCCGAGCACGTGGCCCGGGGCGCCGAGCAGGTCGCGGCGTCGAGCCGCCATCTCGCCCAGGGCGCCACCGAGCAGGTGACCGCGCTGGAAGAGATCGCCGCCTCCGCCAAGACGACCGGCGCGGGGGCCACCGACAACGTGCGGCGGACCGCATCGGCCGCCGATCTCCTCGACCGCGAGGAACGGGAGTTCGCCGGGGCGACCGCGCTCGTCGGCGAGATGGCGCGGGCCATCGAGGAGATCGACGAAGCCGGTGGCCGGATCTCCAAGATCAACAAGCTGGTCGACGAGATCGCGTTCCAGACCAACATCCTGGCCCTCAACGCCGCGGTCGAGGCGGCCCGCGCGGGCGAGGCCGGCCAGGGCTTCGCCGTCGTGGCCGACGAGGTGCGGCGGCTGGCCCAGCGGTGCTCCGCCGCGGCGGGTGAGACGGCCGGGCTCATCGACGAGGCGATCGCCCGCACCGGCGTCGGGCGGGAAAAGATGCACAGGCTCTCCGACTCGATCGCCAGCCTGGCGGCGGTCGCGAGAGACGTTCGCGAGATCATGGACCAGGTCCGCGACGGCAGCCGGCTACAGCACGATGCGGTGGCCCGGATCGGGTCCGCCATCGGGCAGATCGAGCAGGTCACCCACCATGCCGCGGCCGGAGCTGAAGAGGGCTCGGTGGCCGCCGAGGAGATGAACGCCCAGGCGGTCGCGCTGCGGGAGATCGTGGCCGAGCTGCAGAAGATGGTGGGCGGCGCCGGCCAGGGCTGAGCCTACTCGGGCAGGAGCCGGTCCTGACGGTCGTGCCACGCGGGGCGATCGTGACGGCCGGGGAGACGCTGCGGATTGGCGAACGGCGCCCGAAAAAAGGAGATAGGATTGATCGTCCTGTCGCTGGGTCGCTCGCCGCCGCGCCGATGTTGTCATGACTGTCGCCACAGCGCTTGAAAAAGCCGAGAAGCTGCTTCGCCTCGTCGGCCTGGAACTGGCGTTCGTCGACCCGCACGCGCGGCAGCCGGCCGAGGCGCTGCGGGGCCTGTTGGCCCAGCTGCAGGAGGCGGTCGATGGCGGGGCGCCGGACCACATCCGCGGGCTGGCGGCGGAGGCCCGCGGGCTTGTCGAGCCGGAGCCGGGCCGGGCGGCGATCCTGTCGGTCGACACCATCGCTCAGCTTCATGACTGGCAGCCGCGGATCGAGGAAGCGGTCATCGCCTGGAGCAGGCAGCAGACGGCCGGCGCGGCCGCGGCGACCCCGGCCCCCCTGTCGACTCCCCGGCCCACTCCGCAGCAATCTGCCCCGCCGACTCCCCAGCCGGACGCGGCGGCGACCTCGGCGCCGACGCCATCGGCTGACGAACTCTTTTCGGTCCTCCCGGCGGATGCCGATCCCGAGCTGATACGGCTCTTCTGTGCCGAGTCGCAGGACCTGCTCCAAGACATCGAGCAGGGGGTGCTGGTGCTCGAGGAGCGACCCGGCGATGCCGACACGCTGGCCACCGTCTTTCGCGCGTTCCACACGTTCAAGGGGAACGCGAGCGTGATGAAGCTGGCAGCGCTGCAGCGGCTTGCCCACGAGCTGGAGTCGCTGCTCGACGCAGGCCGGCGGGGCACGCTGCGGCTGGACAGGTCGGCGATCGACGTGATCCTGGCCGGCGCGGACGTGTTCGAGCGGTTCATCGGCGAGATGACGGCTCAGATCGAGGGCGCGAATCCGGGCCGTCAGATCCCGCTGCCGATGGCGGCAGTGATCGAGCGGGCCAAGGCCGTGCTCGCGGGCCGGCCGGCGGCCTCTCCCGCGGCCGTTGTGCCGACCACATCGATCCCAGCGACCGCAACGGCCCCGCCGCTCGGCACCGTCGCGGCCGTTGCGCCGATCGACATCCCGGCCGTCTCCGCAACCACGACGGCGCCAGCCACCGCACCGGCTGCGAGTCCGCCGGCGGTGCCCCCCGCCGCGTCAGTGTTCGAGACCTCGGTTCCTCCGTTGGAGCCCGTCCAGCAGGTGGCGCCGGTGCAGACCGGCTCACAGCCCGTCGAACAGGCGGGCAGACCGGCGGCGGCATCCGGCGCCGGCATGATCCGCGTCGACACGCTGAAGCTCGACGGCCTGATCGACCTCGTCGGCGAGCTTGTCATCGCCCAGTCGATGGTGGTGCAGAATCCAGCCCTGCAGACGGTCGCCAACGAGCAGCTCTCCAGCTGCCTGGGCCAACTCCGCGGGATCACATCGGAGCTGCAACAGACCGCGCTGTCGTTGCGGATGGTGCCCGTGCGGGCCACGTTCCAGAAGATGGCGAGGCTCGTCCGCGATCTCTCCCAGCAGGTGGGCAAGGAGATCAGGCTGGTGCTCGAGGGCGAGGACACCGAAATCGACCGCACCATCGTGGAGGAGCTGTCGGATCCGCTCGTCCACATGATCCGCAACGCCGCCGACCACGGCATCGAACCGCCGGCCGAGCGGGTGGCCGCCGGCAAGGACCCCGTCGGCGCGATCACGCTCCGCGCCTACCACAAGGGGGGCGCCGTCGTCATCGAGATCGAGGACGACGGCCGTGGCCTCAGCGGCCAGCGGATCCGTGGCAAGGCCGTCGAGCGCGGCCTGATCGCCGCCGATGCCGTGCTCTCTGAGCGAGAGGTGCTCGATCTGATCTTCGCGCCGGGCTTTTCGCTGGCGGCCCGGGTGACCGATCTCTCCGGCCGCGGCGTGGGCATGGACGTGGTCCGCCGCAACATCGAGCGGCTGCGCGGGACGATCGAGATCGACTCGACGGAGCGACACGGCACCACCTTCACGATCACCGTGCCGCTCACGCTGGCGATCATCGAGGGGCTGCTGGTCAAGGTGGGCGACGAGCGGTTCATCGTGCCGACGCTGTCGGTGCGGGAGTCGTTCCGGCCGCTGCCGGAGATGATCTCGGTCGTGCAGGGCCGCGGCGAGATGGTGAGCGTCCGCGGCAGGCTGACGCCGCTCCTGCGGCTCGGCGACCACCTGCGGATCCCCGCCGACGTCACCGACCCGGCGCAGGGCATCGTGATGGTGCTCGAGGCGGGGCAGGAGTGCCGCTGTGTGCTCGTCGACGCCCTCGTGGGCAAGCAGGAGGTGGTGATCAAGAGCCTCGGGGAGACGTTCCGCGACCGGCAGGAGTTCGCTGGAGCGGCCATCCTCGGGGACGGCCGCGTTGGCCTCATCCTCGACGCCAGCGGCCTCGTTCGGCTCAAGTCCAAACACCCGGAGGCGGCCTAGCCCGTCGCGAACACGACCATGACGCACCAGGCTCCGCACCCCGAAGCCGGCCGGCCGGCCGCGACGACCGCCCGTTCGGGCAAATACCTGACGTTCACGCTCGGCAGCGAGTCGTACGGTATCCCGGTGATGAAGGTGCGCGAGATCATCCGGCTCTGCCCGATCACCCGCGTCGCCAACATGCCGGCCCACGTCCGCGGCGTCATCAACCTCCGTGGCAAGGTGATCCCGGTCGTCGACCTGCGGACGCGGTTCGGCCTGGCGTCCACGGGCGACCACGATCGCACCTGCATCGTCGTCACGCAGGTCGCCGCCACTGACGGTCCCGGCGCACGCCCCTACGGCGTGATCGTCGACGCCGTCGAGGAGGTCGCCAGCTTCTCCGCCGACGACATCCAGCCGACACCCGACTTCGGCGGCGCGATCGACACACGGTTCATCATCGGCATGGCCAAGGCCGGGGAGGGCGTCAAGGCCCTCGTCGACCTCGACGCCATCGCCGCGGCCGAGGTGACGGCGTTCGACGTTCCGCCGGCCGCAGCCTCCTGACCTTTCACCGTCCTCACACCGCCCGTTCCATCCGAGCCCCCGAGAATCCCATGAACCTCTGGACTCTTCCCCGTCGCATCCAGGCGGGGTTCGCCCTGCTCGTCCTCATCGCCATCCTCGTCGGCCTCCTCAGCCTGTGGAGGATCCATGGGATCAGCCGCAACGTCGCCACGCTGGCCGACAATGCCGTGCCCTCGGTCGTCAGCACCAACCGCATCATCCAGGCGAACCTCGTCGCCGCCCGATCGGTCCGCCGCGCCATGCTCGATGCGATCGAGAAGCCAGGCTCGGCGGGGCCGTCGATCGAGGCGACCGAGCGGGTGATCCGCGAGGGCGACGAACTGGTGGCCGCCTATCCGGCCCTGATCTCGAACGATACGGAGCGGCAGCTCTTCCGGGAGGCCGTCACCGCCCGCGACAGCCTGCTCGAGGTGGTGCGCGGCGCCGTGAGGCTCATCCGCGAAGGCAAGGCCGATGACTCGCGGATCCTGCTGCGGGACCGGCTCGACGGCGGCGTGGAAGAGTCGCTCGAGAAGTTCAACGCGGTCGTGAAGTTCAACGCCGACAACGCCGGCCTGCAGGCCGCCGACGCCCGGGATAATGTCCGCGCCAGCACCCTGCTGATTGCGCTGACGCTCGGGGCGGCGCTTTTGGTCGCCGCCCTTCTGGCGGCGCTGATCGTCCGCGCAGCCACCCGGTCCCTGCTCCGCATCTCCGAGGCGATCGAGGGCAACGTGACGCAGACATCGACCGCCTCCGGCCAGCTCTCCGCCGCCAGCCAGGCGCTGGCCACGGGCTGCAGTGAGCAGGGATCGTCGGTCGCCGAGACGAGCGCGTCGCTCGAGCAGATGTCGACGATGATCAAGAGCACCGCCGACAACGCCGCCAAGGCGAAGGAACTCGCCGGGCAGGCCCGCACCGCGGCCGAGACGGGAGCGGAGACCATGGCCACGATGAACGAGGCCATGAAGGCGATCGAAACGTCGAGCGCCGAGGTCGCGAAGATCGTGAAGAATATCGACGAGATCGCGTTCCAGACGAACATCCTCGCGCTCAACGCGGCTGTCGAAGCGGCGCGGGCCGGCGAGGCCGGGGCCGGGTTCGCGGTGGTGGCCGACGAGGTGCGGGCGCTCGCGCAGCGAAGCGCCGCGGCGGCCCGCGAGACGGCCGACCGGATCGAGGCCGCGATCGCCAAGAGCCGCCACGGCTCGGCCAGCTGCGGCAGGGTGGGCGAATCGCTCGCCGAGATCGCCGAGAAGGTCAGCGCCGCCGACGTGCTCGTGGCGGAGATCGCCACGGCGGCTCACGAGCAGACGCAGGGCATCAGGCAGATCGGCCTGGCGATGACGCAACTCGACAACGTGACGCGGGGCATCGCGGGACGGGCCGAGGAGAGCGCGAGCGCCGCCGTGGAACTGAGCGGCCAAGCCCACCTCATGCAGGAGAGCGTCGAGTTTCTGCGGGGCTTCGTCGGCCGCCGCGACACGCGTGGCACGTCGGCCGCGCGGCTGCCGGCGGCCCCGTCGCCGGAGCGGTCGGCCGTGCGCGCGGGCCCCAGCCGATCGGTCGCCGCCCCGGCCGCCGTGCAGCGGCCGGCCACCGCGGCTCTGCCGAGGAGCGTGCGGATTCCGATGCCGGGCGACGCCGGCGTGCCGCACGACTCCGAGGACCGCAATTTCTCGAACTTCTGAGACCGGCGGCCACGGTCCGCCGATCGACGGGTGACGGTCGCACGAGCATTATGCGAAAACGAGCAGGAGGCACGGTCGTCGCCGTCCGCAGCGCACAGGTCCGAGACGGCCGCCGC